>CAZOLD010000013.1:0-9104 GCA_964580595.1 uncultured Eubacterium sp. | reverse complement strand
CCTCGCGGCAAGCCCCCGGATGTCCGTCTCGTCTAGCTTCCTCGCGTCCTCGCCCAATTCCCCGGCGGCCCGGCGCAAACGCTCGTTCTGCCCCTTGAGCAGCCGGGTCAGCTGCTCCGCCTGCCCCTCCGCTTCCCGCATCGACAGGGCAAGGCCTTGCAGGGATTCCATGAAGCCGGACGCCGCCTCGCAATACGCCCCGGAAAGCTCTCGGACCTCCTCCGCCGCCTCCACGAACTTGCGCCCGTCCTCGCCCAGCCTGCCGGCCTCGATCGCCGCGTTTAGGGAAAGCATCTCCATCCTTTTCCCGAACCCCGCCATCCGGCCCGCCTGCCCGGAAAGCTCGCCGACCACGCCGGACATCTGCTCCACGGCGGGACGTATGATGTCCGTCGGGGACAGGAAGCTCTCGGCCTGCCCGATCATCTCCAGGAAGTCCTCCTGCTGCCCCGCGATCCGCCCGGCCGCCCTCTCGCAGCCCGAGGCCGTGCGCTCGGCCTCCTTCTCCAGCTCCCGGGACTGCTTCTTTAAGTCCCGCGTCGCGTCCTGCTGCCTCTTCGCTAAGTCCGCGGCCTCCGCTACGGCCCCCTTGCCCTTTTCAGACAGCGCGGCCAGCTTCTCCCGCCCCGCCTCCATCTGCCTGCAGCCCGCCAAAGCCTCTTCCCAGGCTTTCTTCATCCTCTCCTCTACCTGCGCCAGGCCGCGCGAATATTTTTCCGCCATGTCCTTGCGATAGGACAGCTCCTGCTCCATCTCCTGCTCTTTCTCTTCCAGCTTCCTGCTTGAGACAAACATTTCTTCCCCTTCCCTAGCGCGGCGCCCCGGCGCCTAGCAATAATTCCTCACCACGGCCTGCAGGCTCTCCCTGCCATGGAACACGTTGATTTCCGGATAATAGGCAAAGGAGACGCGGATGCCGTTCTCCTGCCCCGCAAGCGCCCGGTCCACCTCGATAGGCCCGAACTTCTCCCGCAAAAACCCCAGGAACTCCTCCGTCTGCCCGAACAGGATCGCCGGCATGGGCGTCCCTCCGCTGCCAAGGGCCTCCATCCTTACCACATTGCGCTTTTCCCCTAACACGCGCATGGACCGGATGCGGATATCCTTGTCCGCGAACAACGGCTTCTCGTTCGCCTTCCCGAACGGCTCTAAGCGCGAAAGCTCCTCTACCAGCTGCTTGGTGACGTAATCTAAGGGCATCGGCACGTCAATCACGATTTTCCTCTGGAAATCCTCTTCTGTCAAGGCGGCATTCTCATTTAGCCTCTTCCGGAACAAATCCACGTTCCCCTCCGGCATGGACAGGCCGGCGGCCATCGGGTGCCCCCCGAACCTCGTGAACAGCTCCTTGCACTTCGTCATCTCGTCGTACATGGAATAGGCCTCGATGGAGCGCCCGGAGCCTTTGATTCCCTCCTCGCCCTTCGTCAGGATGAAGACCGGCCGGTTTATCTTCTCCCTCACGCGCCCCGCGATGATCCCGGCAATGCTCTCATGGCAGTCCTCCAGGTAAATGACTAGCACCTTGTCGTCCTTTAGGTTCGTCGTCTCGATCAGGTCCATCGCCTCCTTAAAGCCCCGCTCCGTCATCTCCTTGCGGCTCGCGTTCAGGCCGTAAAGCTCTTCCGCGAGTTCCCCTGCCTCCTTCTCATCCTCCGCGAGAAGGAGCCTCAAGGCCCGCCTCGCCGTGTCCAGGCGCCCGGTGGCGTTGATGCAAGGCCCTAAGACAAAGCCGATATGGTAGGCCGTAATCCCGCCCATGGGAATGCCGTTCCGCGCCGCTAACGCGCGGATGCCGGGGTTCTGCGTCCGGTTTAGCGCCCTTAGGCCCTCGCGCACCAACGTGCGGTTTTCCCCAATCAAATCCATGACGTCTCCCACGGTGGCGAAGGCCGCGTTCTCAAGGAAGGCAAGGGCCTCCTCCGGCGCGAACCCGAAATCCGCGTAAAGCGCCTGAACCAGCTTTAGCGAGATTGCCGCGCCGCAGAGCTTCTTGAAGGGGTAGGGGCATCCCGGCTGCTTTGGGTTGACGATGGCATCCGCTGGCGGGAGGATGTAGCGCCGCTCCCCGTCCCCGCCATCCTCATACGGGACCTCGTGATGGTCCGTGACGATCACGTCCATCCCCAGCTCCTTCGCTAAGGCGATCTCCCGATAGGCCGCGATGCCGTTGTCGCACGTCAGGATCATGTCGGCGCCGTCCTCCTTCGCGCGGCGGACGAGCCGCTCGTTCATCCCGTACCCGTCCGCGACGCGGTCAGGAATCACGAAATCCACATCCGCGCCGCAGCGGCGCAGGGCGGTGTACAGGATGTAGACCGATTGCACCCCGTCAATGTCATAATCCCCCAAAATGCGGATCTTTTTCCCGCTACGGATCTCATCCCGCAGGAGGGAGACCGAGCGCGCCATCCCCTTCATCAGCGCCGGATCGTGCAAGTCCGCGACTGTCCCGAAAAGGTATTCCCTGATTGCCTCATCCCCGACAATATCCCGGTTCCTAATGACGCGCGCCGTCACCTGATCAATCCCGAAACGCTCCGCTATCCCCTTGAAATCCGCCCTCTTCGCGGACACCACCCATTTTTCCATCCTGTCCCCGCCTCTGCCATCCCTGCCACTTACTCGTACTCCACGCTCTCTAACATCAATCCCTTCGCCGGCAGCGCGGGCCCCGCCTCAGCGCGGGACCCGGACATTAAGACTCGCGCGATATCCGCCGGATCCCTCTCGCCCAGCCCGGCCTGCGCCAATGTGCCCGCTAAGATGCGCACCATCTGATGCAGGAAGCCGTCCCCCGTCACGACAATGTCCACCTCGTCCTCTAACCTCTCGACCTCGATCCTCTCTATCGTGCGCACCGTGGATTTCTTCTTGGACGGGTTCTTGCAAAACGCCGCGAAATCATGCTCCCCCACAAGATGCCCCGCGCCCTCCCGCATTGCCAGGACATCGAGCCTGCGCGGGATGGAAAGCATCCACTTCCGCCCGAACACGTTCGGCGCGCCGCTGTTATGGATGCGGTAGCGGTATGTCTTCCTCACGGCGCAAAGCCTGGCATGGAACCGCTCCGGCGCCTTCTCTATCCGCAGGATCCCGATGTCCTCAGGAAGGTAACGGTTGGCGTATTCCAAAATCTCCCGCTCCGTCATCCCCACGGAAAGGCGGACGTTTGCCACCTGCCCCGAGGCGTGCGCCCCCGCGTCCGTGCGCCCCGCGCCCTGCACCTCGACCTCCTCCCCTTCCAGCCGCGAGAAGACATGGCAAAGCCGCGCCTGAATCGTCATGTCAGTGTTTTTCTGGCTCTGCCAGCCCCGGTAGCGCGTGCCGTCATACGCGACCCACATCTTGTAATTCTGCCTCATCGTTCCCCCTCTTCCGAAACCCCCATGCCCCGCATGCGGGGTACCATCATGGATGAAAGCCCACGGATTCGCAATCCGGGCTATCGCCCTTGTACGGGTTAGCGTCGCTAATGTCCATGCGGACCGGCCTGCAAGCAGGCCGTCCGCATGCCCATTGCGACTGGGCTTTCTGAGTAAAGGGCGGCCTGCCCCCACCTTCCCGTGGAAGCAGGCCTCCCCCTTAGGCTCGCCCCAACCCCGCCTTCCTAAAGGCGGGCCGTGCCGCTTCCGGCCTTCCGCCGCGCGGACGCTAATCCTGCAGCATCGCCTCGAACTCATCCATTGGTACGGGCTTGGAGAACAGATACCCCTGCGCCATGTCGCACCCGATCCGCTTCAAGAACTCCGCCTGGTCCCTCGTCTCGACGCCTTCGCACACCGTCGCGATGTCCATGCGCTTCGCCATCTCCACGACCTGCTCCACGATGATCGTGCTGCGCTTCGAGCCTTCCGCCTCGTCTAAGGCCTCGTCTAAGAATTCCTTGTCAATCTTTAAGATGTCCACCGGGAGGTCCTTAAGAAGGTTCAGGGAAGAATACCCGCTCCCGAAATCGTCAATCGACACCGGGAAGCCCTCCCGCTTGCACTCCTTGATGAATTCCCTCGTGCCGCTCTTCTTGCCGCCCATGATGGTCTCGGTCAGCTCCAGCTCGAACTTCTTCTTCGGAACCTTGTACTCATCCAGCAGGCGGTTCAGTCTCTCGAAGAAATCCGTCGTCCCGATATGCACGCGGGAGACGTTCACGGAAACGCAGATCAGATCCCGCCCCTCGGCCATCCATTTCGCCATCCGCCGCAGCACTTCCTCATAGACGAAGAAATCCAGCTTCAGCACGAACCCGTTCTTCTCGAACAGCGGGATGAAGTGATCCGGCGGGATCATCCCCTTCTCCGGGTCGATCCAGCGCACCAGCGCCTCCGCCCCCTTGATCCGATCCGTGCGCAGGTCGCATTTCGGCTGCAGGTAAACCTGGAACTCCCCTCTCGCTAAGGCCTCCTCCATCCGTTTCTCGATGGCGTTCTCTTCCTCGATGGCGCGCTTCATGCCCTCATCGTAGTAAGCGACGCTCTTATGAATGCTGTCCTTGACGCTCTTGCGCGCGAGGGTGGACTGGTCCACATAGACCACCATGTCCTTGCCCTTGTCCTCTGGGCCGATCTGCCGGATCCCGGCCTTGACGACGACCTTGTAGGACTGCTCCTTCCCGTTGTTGTTGATATAGATCGGGCGGCTGAGCGGCTCTAGCATTTCCGGGTCATACCGGCTCTCCTCGATCAGCGCCATGAAAAGGTCCGCGCGGTTCCTCGCGTAACACCCCTTCCCCGCGAAAATCTTCTGCACGCGCTCGCCCATCACGAACAGCACCTTGTCCCCGGTTTCCGCCCCGAAATCATTGTTGATGAACTTGAACTTATTGATGTCCATCGTGATCAAAAGATACGTCTTGTCCTTATTCTTCTCAAGGATTTCCTGCGCCTCCTGGAAAAATTTCCTGCGGCTCCACAGCCCCGTGACGGAATCCGTCATCGCCAGGCGCTGGAAATGTCGCTCCCTGCGGAAAATGATCGCCGCCGTGACGGACACGAGGGCGAAAAGCCCGAAGCAGATCTCGGGGAAATATTTCTTCGCCACCTGCGCGAAATCCATGGAAGCGTCGACATTCAGCGCGTTCTCCGCGACGCACTTGTCGAACTCGCTCGCCGGGATCTGGTAGATCGCCTTATTCAGGATTCCGGCCAATATCTCGGTATCATGGATCCCGACCCCGATCCGCACGGGGAACCCCTTGGACATGTTCGGTACGATCATCAGGTTATCATAGGAATCCAGGCTGTAGGCCGTCTGCAGGTAGATGGAATCCACCGCGGTCACGTCCGCCCTGCCGCCCTCCACCGCCTTAAGGCAGGCGTCGACGCTGTCGCAGGGGAGGAACTTCCAGGTCGGCTCCTCCTGCCGGAAGAAATATTGCATGCCAATGGAATCGCTCAGGATGGCCACGGTCATCCCGTCCCTGACCTCCATCCCTTCCCGCCCGACGATGGCGCATTCCGCCGTCATGTAGCTCTCCGTAAAGGACAGGTTGTAGCGTTTTGCCATCCGGTCATTCCCGAAGCTGCGCATGATGATGTCCGCCTTCCCCTCGGAGACCATCTCCAGCGCCTCCTCCAAGTTGTCATTCGGGATAAACTTAAAATGCAGGCCGCTTCGCTTCTCGATCAGCCTCGCCGCCGCGATATACACCCCCATGCATTTGCCCGTGTCCGGATCCACATACTCGATCGGGTAGCTGTCCGAGTCGCAGACCACCCGCACGGTCGCCTTCTTCTCGATATACTCATGCTCCTCCCGCGTCGTCCCCACGAGCTTCTTGTAAGGCTGCCCGAAATATTCCGTGTAAAGCGTCGAGACGTAGAACGGCCGCTCCTGCCGGCTTTCCTGCTCCGCCCGGTTCAGCTCCCAGATCAGCTCCCGGTTGCTCGCGCGCGTCACGAAATATTGCTCCATGATGCCCGTTTTCCCGACGTATTTGCATCCGTCTAAGCTCCTCT
Source organism: uncultured Eubacterium sp. (assembly GCA_964580595.1). Classification (GTDB taxonomy): domain Bacteria; phylum Bacillota; class Clostridia; order Lachnospirales; family Lachnospiraceae; genus Petralouisia. The sequence goes on along the minus strand of CAZOLD010000013.1, from coordinate 3,150 downwards.
GGCTGGAAACGAGCGCCATGTCAACCTTGCCGTTTTCTAACGAACTCATCAGCTTGGCCGCGGAGTCATAGTAAACCGGCTTGTACTCCAGGTCGTTCTCGCGGGCGTATTCCTCCAGCGTCGATTCCAAGTCGTCGTTGATGTCAATCCCGATCTTCTTGCCTTGCATGGCGTCAAAATCATCGTAGAAGATGCCGCCGTTGTCTTCCCTCGCGCACAGCATCCCGTATTCCAGGCAGCCGTACTCCGCGCTGTACACCAAGTCGTCATGCCGGCTGTCGCTCTTGTGGACGTCGCAAAGCAAATCCACCTTGCCGTTCAGCAAGGCCATAATCTTTTCCGACTCCCTCAATTCCACATATTCCACTTTCCAGCCGCTGATCGCGGAGATGGTTTCGAGATACGCGACGCCGTACCCCGCGAGCTTCCCGTCCTCCCCCTTGTAAATCAGCCTGTCATCCTGGGTATAGGCGACCCTGACTGTCCTGCCGTTCTTCACCTGGAACTGCATCTTAGGCGAGGTCGGGCCCGGGGCCTGCACGGGAGCGGAATCCTGCCCGCCCGCGCCGTCCTGCGCGGGTTCCCTGTCAGCGTAACGCCGCGGCCCAGGCGCGGCTCCAAGGACAGGGGACGCGCCCGCCGCGCCCGCGAGGCCGCAGGATAAGAGGAACACGGCGCACGCCGCCAAAATCAGAGCCCTCTTAACCCTTCCACACCGTTCCTTCCCATTCCGCCTCATCCGATCACCCGCTTTCAAGCTGCGCGGCATTTCCCGCCATACCCTTGTCCTAAAACCCCGATACCCCTTATTCTAATACTTGCGGGGAAAAAGTCAAGGTCAAGGGACGCCCGAATATGCCGCCGCTAATGCTTCCCGTACACGCTTCTGCCGCCGGTGCGGCCCACCAGGGTGAATCCCATCCCCTCTAAGTAGCTGTCCATCCCGAATTCCGTGAACGTGACGACATAATCCACTTTCCTCTTCCGCAGCGCCCGCCTCAGCCGCCCGGGCTCCGTCATTATCCCGTAATTCGCCGCGTGGATCAGAGCCTTGTCCGGGCGGTAGCGCTTCGGCACGCGGCGGTACCCCTTCCGGTCGTTATATCGCACGTAGGCGTTGCGCCCGATCCCCCACCGGATGGACGGGTCATAGATCCGCGCGGACATCTGCGCCTCGATATCGAAGACGACGACCGGGTTCTCCTCCTCGCTGTCGCCCGCCACCAGCCGGCACGCCTCGACTACGTCCCCGGAAATGCCGTACTTGTTATCCCACGGGCGCAGGCACCCTTCCCGGTAGAAGCCGCTGTGCCAGCACGCGAGCACGGCAAAGGCCAGCGCCGCTATCAGAGCCTTTTGCCAGGCCTTCCCCCGCCCCGTCAAGGCCTTCGTGAGGACATAGCTGATCACGGGAATCAGGGGGACCGCCCAAAGGAAGCGGTAGTAGGTGCTGCTGTCCGCGAATTTCCCCAGGACCTTTAAGGAGACGTCGTTGAAAATCAGCAGGACGGCCAACAAAAAAATGCCAATGACCCGCTTCCTGCCCGTTCCCCCCGCCATGAGAAAGCAGGCGGCAAGGCACAGGAAGAAGGCCGGCCAATAAGCCGTCCCTCCCGCGTATTCCCATATCATCTGCGCCATCCCGTCTATCCCGTACATAACCTTCCCCTTCCCCGCGCCTTACCCGAACAGGGCATAGGCCAGCAGATACGCGGCGTTCGGCAGCATGCACAGCGCGCCCTTCCCCAATATCGCCCGGTCTTTCCTGAGGACGCTTTCCGTAAGCGCCAAAATCCCGATCATCGCCGGCACGATCGGGAGGGAGGACATGGAGACCGGGACGCTTGAGAACGCCGCCACGAACAGCAGCGCCCAGCTCTCCCTCCTCCCCGCGTCCTGCCAAAGGCAGAGCGCCGCGTAGAACATCGCGGGGATCACGACGTTCGCGCAAAAGCCCTTCGCCTCGTAAGCGCGCGCAAGCAGGAACGCGGAAGAGGAGTACAGCGTGTTGAGGCCGTAGTGCAAGGCCATGGCGATCCCTGTGAAAACCAGCGCGTCTCTCTCTTTTTTGGGGAACAGGCGCCGCCCCATGGAAAACAGGAGCAGCCCGTGCATCCACACGCATACCGAGCCCATCACGAATTTTTGCGCCATCGCGGCGGTAACCCGCCCGAGTGCGCACAGCCATGCGGTGTGCATGTAAAAGGACGACAGGGCATAGCGGAGCGGCAGCTCCCGCGCCGGCTTCCCGGTATTCCCGTCAAAGGCGTACATCGTGTCCGTGTCCAGCGTCGTGTTGACCGTCCCAATATAGAACGAGGTGTCCCAACCCAGGTAACGCTGCGCCCATTGGAAATAGCAGGTAAAGGCGAGGAGCAAAAGGATCGCCGCTAAGAGCGGCCCCATCATGCGAAAGAACGCGTCCTTAGCTCCTGCCGCCCACTCCGCTAGCGAGTCCCCGGCCTTGAGCAAAACCAGCGCGTCCACGAGGACGCAAACGGCCAGCCAAAGCCATTTTAGCTCATGGAACGGCCTCCCCAGCAGGATCAGCGGCAGCGCCGCGCCCTGGAAGAGCCCGAAATACGCGAAAAAGCCCGCGATCGCCGTCTCATGCCCCGCAAGCCTCAAGCGGAACAGGCGCCGGAACCCCGTGCCGAATATGATAAATTCCGCTCCCAAAAATATGATTATCAGCAAACATGCACAAATTTGCGCCATCTGTCACTCCCGTATTCCCCAAGCAGGGCGGCAAGCGCCGCCACCCGGAAAGCCCGCGCAGAACGCAAGGCGGGCGCCCGCATGGCCTCTGCGCCGTGCGGGCATAGCCCACACTAGACGCATGGCCCGGCGTCATAGCCGCCGGATGCATGGCCCGGCACCGTGCGGGCATAGCCCACACTAGACGCATGGCCCGGCGTCATAGACCACGCTAGACGCATGGCCTCTGCGCCGCCTGTATGGCCAGGTGACGCACCGCCGCCCAGAAACCCGCGCAACCGCCTCCTAAATACCCGCGTCGCCGCCCGGATGCCCACGCAACCGCCGCGCGGGCTACCTTCCTTTCCCAGAGCCGCCGCCATTTGCCCCCGGCGCCACGGGCAGGTATGCCCCGAACGCGGACGGGATCGCGTAACGCTCCGCTAAGTCCCC
>CAZOLD010000012.1:5029-18755 GCA_964580595.1 uncultured Eubacterium sp. | reverse complement strand
ACTTCTGCACGAAATACTCCACCACGTCATCAGCATAATGGCGGTATCCCAAGATATTCTGCCCGCGGAACAGCATCTGGAGCTTCGTCTTCTTAAACCCTGCCTTCAGCTTGCGCAGGCGCTCCCAGGGATCTTCCTTTAAGAAACGCAGACAGGCGTCAAAGGTGGCGCCGCCCCAGCATTCCACGGCATTGTAACCTACCTGATCCATCTTATCAATAATCGGCAGCATCTGTTCCGTCGTCATGCGGGTAGCAATCAGGGACTGATGGCCGTCGCGCAATACGGTTTCCGTAATCTTAACCGGTTTCTTATTCTGTTGTTTCGCCATGTCTTTCCTCTCATTCTGCCGCTACGCGGCCTTAATCAACGGCCTCGCGGGGGCTTCCGGGATCCCGGCGCCCCGGCTGCGGCCAAATCCTACCGCCATCAAATCCCAAAGATTGCCATGAACACGCCAGCCGCGACCGCCGTGCCGATAACCCCAGCGACATTCGGCCCCATGGCATGCATGAGCAGGAAGTTCGTCGGATCTTCCTCCGCGCCAACCTTCTGGGAGACACGCGCCGCCATCGGAACCGCGGAAACCCCAGCGGAGCCAATCAACGGGTTCACCTTGCCCTTCGTGATCTTGCAAAGGAGCTTGCCGAACAACACGCCGGCGGCCGTCCCGAACATGAAGGCCACAAGGCCAAGCACCACGATCTTCAAGGTCGTCGCGTTCAGGAACGCCTCGGCGCTGGTCGTAGCCCCTACGGAAGTGCCGAGCAGGATGACGACAATATACATCAACGCGTTGGAGGCCGTCTCGGACAGCTGGCGCACCACGCCGCACTCACGGAACAGGTTGCCAAGCATCAGCATGCCAACCAACGGCGCCGTCGTCGGCAGGATGGTGCAGACAATCGTCGTAACCACGATTGGGAAGAGGATCTTCTCCAATTTCGATACCGGGCGCAAGTTCGCCATCTTGATGGCCCGCTCTTCCTTCGTCGTGAACAGCTTCATGATCGGCGGCTGTATGATCGGCACCAACGCCATGTACGAATACGCCGCCACGGCAATCGGCCCCATGAGGCCTGTCTGCCCCAGCTTCCCCGCCAAGAAAATGGACGTCGGCCCGTCCGCGCCGCCGATAATGGACACGGCAGCGGCTGCCTTATCGTTGAACCCCATAAAGATCGCAAGGAAATAAGCCCCGAAGATTCCGAATTGCGCGGCCGCTCCCAGCAGGAAGCTAATCGGGTTCGCAATCAATGGCCCAAAGTCCGTCATCGCCCCCACGCCCATGAAAATCAAAGATGGGAGAATCGACCACTCGTCCAAAGAATAGAAATAATACAGTAAACCGCCTACGCCATTGCTAGTCTCCTCCGGGGATGCGATAATGTCCGGATAGATATTGACCAGCAGCATCCCAAACGCAATCGGGACAAGGAGCAACGGCTCGAACCCCTTCTTGATCGCAAGGAAAAGGAATACGAATGCCACGAATATCATGACAAAGTTACCCCAAGTCAGATTGAAGAATGCTGTCTGGTGCAGGAGGTTTGATAAGGTTTCTCCTACGTAACTCATATTCCACCTCCAATAATTAGTTATTCATCGTCGCCAACAACGCGCCAGCCTCTACTGCCTGGCCTACGGATACCTCTATGCTAGCCACCGTGCCGTCCTCGGGCGCGACGACCGGCGTCTCCATCTTCATGACTTCCAATACCAAGATCGTGTCGCCGCGCTTTAACGCATCGCCCGGCTTGCTGTCAATGCTGAATACCTTGCCTGCCGCGCCGGCCTCTACCTTCAAGTTCCCCGCGCCGCCCGCCGCCGGGGCGGGAGCCGAAGCCGCTGCCGGAGTAGCCGCCGGGGCCGCAGCCCTCCTTGGCGCCGCCGGAGCCGCAGCGCCGGAGCCGCCTTCCTCTACCGTAACATCATAAACATTCCCATTCACCGTAATCGTATAATTTTTCATCACATTATCCTCCTGAATATAATATTAAAATTCCGTAACTGTCCCGCTCCCTATGCTCTTCTCTTGATCGAGCGGACAACGAACCCGTCCGCAGGCGTTCCGGTTGACGCGGCGACCGCCGCCGCGATTACTGCCGCCAGCTCCAAATCGTCCTGCTCCGGCACGGGAGCCGGGGCCGCTGGCGCGGAAGGCTGAGCCGGAGCCGGCGATGCCGGGGCAGGAGCCTCCTTCCGGAACTTTTTCTCAAAGTATGAGAGGAATTTAAAGCAATAGATAACCAAGGATATCAAAATCAAGACGCAGAACACGACGCCCATGCCCATTACGGTATTCAAGGCGGCATTCGTCATCTTCTCGCCAAGCGTCTGCACGACATCCACAGTGATATCCTCAACTTCCATCGTGCGGTACGTGTAAACAAACGTCAGGACAACAGGCCGATCCTCGAACATGACCTCCTGCTCGCATGTAAGCGTCTTCCCCGACTTCGTGATGGTAAACTCGCCTAACCCCTTATATTCTCCCAGATCCTTCGTGGCCTCCGCCCAGCGGCTGATCATGTTCGCTTGCTGCGTGATCTGGGTAATCTGCCTCTCCGTCGCCGTGGGCATGAGGGAAACGATGTAGTTCTCCCTCTCCACATCGGACATTCCCGCGATCGCGACGTACATATCCCTTTGCTCATCCGGCATATCTCTCAAGCTGGCGACATTATCCTCGCATACGGCCTTAAGCTCATCGTATGTATGGCCGTTGTAATCGACAGTAGTAGGATCCGCTTTTCCGCATGCTGCCGTCCCGAGTACGATGAGGCACATGCTTATCATCAGCAATATCTTCTTCATAAACTTCACCTTTCTATTTTGCTACATGTTTCCTGGCCGGGTCGCCCGCGCCCTTCGTATAGAGCATCTCAAACGCCGCCACCGCATACTTCCTGGTATCCTCCGGGGCGATGATCAAGTCAACCTGCCCACGCCGCGCCGCCGCCAATACGGAAGATTGCAATTCCTCATATTCCTTCGCCTTCTTGGAAATCTCGTCCGCCGGCTGGCCATCATACATGATCTTGGCCGCTGCCGCCGCGTCCATCATGCCCACCTTGCTGCCCTCCCAGGCATAGGCCATGTCCGCGCCAAGCGCCTTGCTGTTCATCATGACATATGCGCTCCCGTACGCATTGCCCGTGATGATGTTCACCTTCGGGACGGAAGCCCCCGCGAACGCGGAAGCCATGTACGCCATCGACTTGGCCAAATTCTTCTCGCTGCACTCCGTCGCGCGGAACCCCTCCACGTTCGTCAGCGTCAGGATCGGGATATTGAACGCGTCGCAGAAGTTCACGAACTCCGCGGCCTTGCGGCAGCCCTTCGCCGTCAGTGCGGTGTCAAAGGACTCCACCTTCTCGCCATTCTCGTCATACCGCGCCGACGCGTTCGCGACCGCGCCAACCGTCGTGCCGTTCAGCTTGATGAAGCCGGCCACCATGTTGGGCGCGAAGCACGCCTTCGCCTCCATGAATATGTTGCTGTCGGAAATCTGCGCCAGCACGAGCCTTGGGTCCTCCTTGCACCCCGCCAGCCCCTCGCAGGTGCGGTTCAAGTCGTCCACGCACTCGTCTTCCCTGCCGCATTCCGCGTTATTGCCCGGCAAGATGCATACGAGATCACGGATCGCGGCAAGAATCTCCTCCGTCGTGCCGATCCCGTCGATGCACCCGTTGTTCTCCGCCTGGAATTCCGCGCTCGCCGTATCAAGCTTCCCCACGTGGTTGCCCTCAATCGCGTTCGGGGAATTCACGAACATGCGTCCCTTTTCCTTCTCCACGAACGTGAAATCGCTTAGCGCAGGAACGACGGAAAGCCCGCCGCCGCATTCGCCAAAGACAGCTGTAATCTGCGGAACAACCCCGCTCGCCGCGGCTTGCTTTGCGTAAATCTCGCCAAATGCGGCCAACGCGTCCACGGATTCCTGCAGGCGCATCCCGGCGCAGTCAAGCAGCCCGATGACAGGCGCGCCCATCTTCATCGCCATGTCATAAATGGCAGCAATCTTCCTGCTGTGCATCTCGCCAATCGTCCCCTTCAGCACGGAAGCATCCTGGCTGTACACATACACGAGATTTCCGTCAATCAAGCCGTATCCGGTGATGACGCCGTCTGATGGGGTCTTTGATTGGCTTAAATCAAAATCTGTGTTCCTTGCAGTTACCAGAGCGCCGATTTCCATGAAGCTTTGCTCATCAAGAAGACCGGCAATTCTCTGCCTTGCTGAGTTGGTAGAATTACTCATTACTTAGACCTCCATATTTATTTTATGATGTTAGGGCAAAAATTTTCAACCAACCTAGATTGTATCGCTTTTAAGGCGAATTTTCAATAGGAAATTGTTTTTTTCAGACATCCAGGCTGACGCGCGTCTCCTCTTCCGCCTGCTGCCTGAATTCGTCGACCTGGTCGGGATCCGGGGCCGGAAGCTCGTCAATGGACCCGATCCCAAAATTCCTTAGGAAATCCTCCGTCGTGCCAAACAGCAAGGGCCGCCCGGGCGCGTCCAGGCGCCCAACCTCCTGCACGAGCCCGTATTCCACCAGCTTATTGACCGCGTGGGTACAGGAAACCCCCCTTATCTTCTCAATCTCCAGCTTCGTGACAGGCTGTTTGTAGGCAATGATGGAGAGCGTTTCTAACAAGACGTCCGTAAGCGCGTGCCGCTTGGGCTGCTTCGCGATCCGGATCAGATATTCATAGATTTCCCTTTTGGTGCAGAGCTGCACGGCGCCCTCGATTTCCAGGATGCGGATGCCGCGCTCCTCTTTCTCGTATTTTTCCTCCATCCCCTTAAGGATGCCTTCCACTTCCCCCACGCCAATCCCCAATGCCTCCGCAAGGCGCGCCTTCCCGACGGATTCCCCCATGGCAAAGAGGATGCCCTCTATGATTGCCTCGTATTTCTCGTTACCCATTTTCCCCTTCTTCCTGCCAACGTCCCTCCGCCGCTCTCCGGCTTGCCGCGATTCACTCTTGAGGATGGGGCCGCTGGCTGGCCTCTATGAAGATTTCCCCAAAAATGCCATCCTGCGTAATCGAGATTTTCCCCATCCGCATCAGCTCCAGGACGGACAGGAACGTCACGATGGTTTCCATCTTGCTGCCTTGCGCCCCGACAAGCTCACGGAAGCGGAACCGCCTGTGGGCGACGGCATACCGTTCCAGGTAACCCATCCGCTCCTCTAAGGACACCTCTTCCTTCTCGATTTCTCCGAATCCGGACCGGATTGGGTCAATCTTATCCTCCTGCCTGCGGACGACGTCTTGGAAAACCGCTCTCAGCTCCCCCATGGTAAGCCCGGAAAGCAGATCCTCCAAATCCACCGGCGGCTCATATTGCCTGATTTCCTCCGGGATGTCTGGCTCCCTGAACAAGGCCCGGCCCGCGTCCATCTGCCTGTCCTTCAGCTCATAGGACAGGCATTTGTACATCTTGTATTCCAGTAGCCTACGGACCAGTTCCGCCCGCGGGTCTTCCTCCTCCTCTTCCTCCGCCTCATCCTTAGGAAGCAGCATCCTGGACTTGATATCTAGCAGCGTGGCGGCCATGACCAGGAACTCGCTGGAAACGTCCATGTCCTGCCGCGGCATCGCCTTGACGTAATCTAGGTATTGGTCGGTAATCTCCACGATCGGGATATCGTAGATATTCACTTTGTTTTTCTCAAGCAAGTGCAAAAGCAAATCCAGCGGCCCTTCGAATACCGGAAGCTTCACCGTCAAGTCCATGCTCTTCCTCCCCCTCTCCATGCTTAATGGGCAGCCGCAGCCCATGGGCGTCTGGACGGCTCAGCTTTGGGCCGTAGTAGCAGGTTTCGCGGGGATGAGCCTAACAAGCACAAGCTCCGCGCGGTTAAAAACCCGGATGTGGTAGGTATGCGTCCCCATCCCACGGCTGGTCACGATGCTGCATTTCCCGATTCGGCTAAGCCCCGCGTCATATTTCGGGAAAAGCGTGAGCTGGGGGGAAATTACGCTCCCAATCCCCGGTATCCGTATGAGCCCCCCGTGGTTATGGCCGCAGAAAGCCACGTCAGCTCCCCAGCGCGCATAATCGCGCGCGTAGGCGGGGTTATGCGCCAGGAGGATCTGGAACAGCTCCGGTTTGCGCATCGGGAGGTTTTCCTCCAGGTAACCCTTTTCCAGCGGAAGGGGCCTTCCCTTCTTGTAGTATTCCAGGCCCAGTTCTAAGGAGGAGAGCATCACGCGGCCCCCGCCTAGGGAAACCTCCATGCTCTCCGTCGCCATCAGGGTAACGCCCATGCGCCTGGCCGCGTCCAAGTATTGCCCGAACAGCGGGTGGCTCCCGTCCTCCCCGCAGCGCAGCCTGGTCTCATGGTTGCCATAGCTGTAATAGACGGGCGCGATTTTTGAAAATCCTCTTAACGCTTCCAGCGCCGTGGCGTAGGTGCGCGGGTCTTTTGAGACAACCATGTCCCCCGGGATCAGAATGGCGTGCGGGGACAGCTCCCTTAGCTTGGCCAGGAGCCTCTCGTTTTTTTCCCCATAGGAATACCCATGCAAATCCGCGATGACAGCCACGCAAGCCTCCTTCTCCAGCTTTTCTGAAGAAATCTCGTATTCTGTCACCCCAAATTTCGTCAGCTCCCATTTCTGCCACGCCGCATAGGCGGCCAGGAGTAAAATTGCCTTAAAAACCATAAGATATCCCTTTTCAAGTCTCGTTCTGCTTTTCCACAAGCCGCTCCACCCCGTATTTTTTCCGAAGGGCGGGTTTTTCGATCTTGCCTGTCGCGTTCCTTGGCACTTTCGCGAAAATGATCTTCTTGGGGCGCTTGTAGCGCGGGAGCTCCTTGCAGAATTCCTCGATTTCCTCTTCCGTGCACTCCATCCCTTCCTTGGCCTCTATGATCGCGCCGGCGATCTCGCCAAGCCTCTCGTCCGGAAGCCCGATGACGGCCACGTCCTGTATTTTTTCATATGTGCTCAGGAAATTCTCAATCTGTACCGGGTAAATGTTCTCTCCCCCGCTCACGATCACGTCTTTTTTCCGGTCGACGAGGAAATAGAACCCATCCTCATCCTGCCTCGCCATGTCCCCCGTATACAGCCAGCCATCCTTGAGCGTCTCCGCGGTAGCCTCGGGGTCGTTATAATAGCACGTCATGACGCCAGGCCCCTTGACGCAAAGCTCGCCAACCTCCCCCTGCCTCACTTCCGCGCCATCCTCGCCCACGATCTTGCATTTCCACCGGTAGCCCGGGACGCCAATCGCGCCGACCTTGTGGATGTTCTCAAGTCCAAGATGGACGCACCCCGGCCCGGTGGACTCAGACAGGCCATAGTTCGTGTCATACAGATGGTTCGGGAAGTATTTCTTCCAATGCTTGATCAGCGACGGCGGGACGGGCTGCGCCCCGATATGCATGAGGCGCCATTGCGACAGCTCATAGTCCTCCAGCCGCAAGTCCCCCCTGTCTAACGCCGTTAGGATATCCTGCGCCCACGGCACTAAGAGCCAGACTATCGTGCAATGCTCCTTAGACACGGCGTCTAGGATAATCTCAGGGGTCGTGCCCTGCAGGAGCACCGCCCTGCTCCCGGCGCAAAGGCTTCCCATCCAATGGAACTTCGCGCCCGTGTGGTACAGGGGAGGGATGCACAAGAACACGTCGTCCCGCCCTGTCTTATGGTGCCGCTGCTCCATTTGCGCCGCCTGCATCAGGCTCTCATGGTTATGCAAGATTGCCTTGGGGAATCCCGTCGTCCCGGAAGAAAAATAGATGGCGGCATCGTCCTCTTCCTCAAGGCGGACTAAAGGAGGCTGGCTCGAGCAATCCGCCACCAGCTCCCGGTAGCTCTCCGCGAAGGTCGGGCAACCGTCTCCCACGTAAATCAGCAGCCTTCCCTTGCTTAAATCCTCCTCTATGGACTCGATCCTCCCGATGAATTCAGGCCCGAACAGCAATACATGCACCTCGGCCAAATCCGCGCAATACTTGATTTCATCCGCTGAAAAACGGAAATTGAACGGCACGGCAATCGCTCCCGATTTCAATATCCCGAAATAAATCGGGAGCCACTCCAGGCAGTTGAACATCAAAAGTGCCACGCGGTCTCCCTTTGTCACGCCTCGTTCCAGCAGCATGTTGGCCACGCGGTTCGCTTTCTCATCGAAAATGCTCCACGTAATCTCCCTCCGATACGGGATGGGCGAAGTCTGCTGCACGAGGTTGTACTCCTTCCACGTCGTCTTCCTCGTGTCCTTGACTAACGGGTTCAATTCCACCAGCGCCACCTCGTCACCGTAGAGCTTGTGGTTCCTTTCAAGCAAATCAGTTACCGGCATTGGATTCTCTTCCTTTCATTTCTCATTTCACTTCTCTCATTTCACTTCATTTCATTTCATTGACATTTTTTCCCTTTTCCCTTATCATCTTATCATCCTAACGAATGAGTGTCGCTCCTTCACGGCGCCCAATCCGCATGATTCATTTTATATCCACGAATCAAAATCCACGAACCAAAATCCACGAACCAAAATCCACGAATGAAAAGGAGGGCGAATCAGATGGTGATTGATTTCCACACTCACACGTTTCCCGCAAAAATCTCGAAATCGACGCTGGAGAAATTGGCGCTCGCGTCCCATACGAAATACTTCACGGACGGTTCTGAGGAAGGGCTCCTCGCATCCATGAAGGAAGCGGGCGTCTCATATTCCGTCAGCCTCCCTGTCATGACGTCTCCCGCCCAGGTTGAGAAAATCAACCGGTCCGTGATGGAGCGCCGGGAGGAGCTGCAAAGCCAGGGAATCATAGCCTTCGGCGGGATGCACCCGGATTACGGGGACTTCCGCGGGGAGCTTCGCGCCTTAAAGGAGCACGGGATCCCCGGCATCAAGATCCACCCAGCCTACCAGGGCACGGATCTCGACGACATCCGCATGGAGCGGATCATCGGATGCGCCTCCGAGCTTGGCATGATCGTCCTTGCCCACGCGGGGATTGACATTGGCATCACGGATCATAATTACGCCTCCGTGCGCCATGTATTAAACGTGCTAAGGGACGTCCGGCCGGAGCGCCTCGTCCTGGCGCATATGGGGAACTGGGGCTGTTGGGACGACGTGGAGCGCGACCTCGCGGGGGCCCCGGTGTGGCTTGACACCGCTTTTTCCATCGGGCCTGTCACGGCAGACGAATCCCAAGACGAGAAGCCGTTCCTGTCCCAGAACCTGACGGAACGGGATTTCGTGCGCATCGCGCGAAAACACGGGACAGGCCGGATCTTGTTCGCGACAGATTCCCCTTGGGAATCACAGGATGACTACGTTTCCCGCGTCCGGGCGCTCCCGCTCGACGAGGCGGAAAAGAAGCGGATCTTTTCGGAAAACGCGGAAAATCTCCTGCGCGACGCCGGAGCCCCTATTGATACAGGTGACGCTTGTCAATGACGCGGACAGCCTTGCCCTCGCTGCGCGTGATGCTCTTCGGCTCCACGACTTTGACCTCCGCCTTGATCCCCAGCATGGATTTAAGCCCGGCCATGACCCTCTTCTCCCTCTCCGCGACCGGCATCGCGGAATCTTGCGCCATTTCCGGCGTCAGCTCCACCTGCACTTCTAACGTGTCGCTGTTGCCGATGCGGTCCACGACGATTTGGTAATTGGATTGGAAGCCTTGGTTTAGCAGGACTGTCTCGATCTGGGAAGGCCATACGTTGACCCCCTTGACGATCATCATGTCATCGCTCCTGCCCTTCGGCTTCATCATGCGGACATGGGTACGCCCGCAGGAGCATTTCTTTCTTGTTAGGCGGCACAGGTCACGTGTCCGGTAACGCAAGAGGGGGAACGCTTTTTTCGTGATGCATGTGAATACCAGCTCGCCGACCTCGCCCTCCGGCAATACCTTGCCCGTGTCGGGGTCGATGATTTCCGCTATGAAATGATCCTCCTGGATATGCATCCCTGCCTGCTCCTCGCATTCAAAGGACACGCCGGGGCCTGAAATCTCTGTCAAGCCATAGATGTCATAGGCCTTGATGCCCAAGGATTCCTCAATGTCATGCCGCATCTCCTCCGTCCACGGCTCCGCGCCGAAAATCCCTGCCTTTAGCTTAATCTTGTCCCTTAATCCCCGCTCGTTGACCGCCTCGCCCAAATTCGCCGCGTAGGACGGGGTGCAGCAGAGGATCGTCGATCCTAAATCCACCATGAACTGAAGCTGCCGCTCCGTGTTCCCGGACGACATGGGAAGGGTAAGGCATCCTACCTTATGGGAGCCGCCGTTCAGGCCGGGTCCCCCGGTGAACAGGCCGTAACCGTAGCAGACATGGCAGACATCGTCTTTCGTCCCTCCTGCCGCGACGATCGCCCTCGCGCAGCACTCATCCCATATGTCAATATCCTCCTGCGTATAGAACGCGACGACCCGCCGCCCCGTCGTCCCGCTCGTGGACTGGATGCGCACGCAATCTCTAAGCGGCACGCCCAAAAGGCCGAAAGGGTATTGGTCCCTGAGGTCATCTTTCGTGATGAAAGGAAGCTTATGCAAATCATCCACCCCTTTGACATCCCCGGGCTCCACCCCCGCCTCTTTCATGCGGTTGCGGTAAAATTCCACGTTGTCGTACACGAACCGGACCTGCCTCGCCAGGCGCTCGCCCTGCAGCTCACGGAGCCGCTCTAGCGGCATTGTCTCGATTTCCGGCTGGTAATATCTCTTCATCTCTCTCCCTCTCTCATCAAAAGCCGCCTTTTGCCGCCATAATCCCTCACTCTTCCCCAAAGGCGCCGCGCCCAGACAGGAACGCCCTTTGGTTCATTTCCTCAAATTTCGCGGGGACGCATTCTTTAATGGCTTCCTGCCATTTTTCCACCGGGATATCAAAATACCGGGACAGCCGCCCCATCAGCACGATGTTCACGGCCTTGGCCGACCCCGCTTCCTCCGCAAGGGAAAGGCAGTCAAGGCTATCCACCCGGATCCCAAGCGCCTTCATCTTGCCAACTAAGCCCTCCGGGTAGGCGGCGGCGCCCGTAATGACCGGCATTGGGGCAATTTCCTGCGTGTTGACGACAATCCTGCCCCCTTCCTTTAAGTACTCCACATAGCGGGCCGCCTCCAATAGCTCGAAGGAGACGATGAAATCCGCTTCCCCCCTATCAATAATCGGGGAATAGACTTTCTCCCCGAAACGCACGTAAGTAACGACGCTCCCGCCGCGCTGGCTCATCCCATGCACTTCCGACACCTTCACGTCATAACCCTCCGACATGAGGAGATGCCCCAAAAGCTTGCTGGCGAGAAGAGAGCCCTGCCCGCCAACGCCCACGATCATGATGTTCTTCGTCATTCCCGCACCTCCCCTGCCTGCAGCGCGCCGGCCTTGCACAACTGCATGCAGACGCCGCAGCCTACGCATAGCGTGCTGTCTACCGCCGCCTTCCCGTCCCTCATGCTGATGGCCGGGCAGCCAATCCCCATGCAGGCCTTGCAGCCCGCGCATTTCGCCTCATCCACGTCCAGGGGCGGCTTGTGCCTCACGTGCTTGAGCAACGCGCATGGGCGCCTGCTGATGATGACGGATGGCTCGTCCGCCGCAAGCTCTTCCCGAAGCGCGCGGCCGCATAATTCCAAATCATAGGGATCCACGACCGCCACGCGGCGGATTCCCATGGAACGGCACAGCGCCTCAAGATCAACCTTGCCCGCGGGTTCTCCCTTGATGTTATATCCTGTCGTCGGGTTCTGCTGGTGCCCCGTCATGCCCGTGATGGAATTGTCCAGGATGATCACGGTAGAGTTGCTCTGGTTATAGGCGATATTGGCTAACCCTGTCATGCCGGAATGCATGAAGGTGGAATCGCCGATGACCGCCACCGTCCTATGCTCCGCCTCCTCCCCCAGGGCCTTGTTGAACCCGTGGATGGAACTGACGGACGCGCCCATGCACAGCGTAAGCTCAATCGCGCTCAAGGGCGGGACCGCGCCTAACGTGTAGCACCCAATGTCGCCTAGCACCGTGCATTTGTTCTTGGCCAGCGTGTAGAAAAGCCCCCTGTGCGGACAGCCCGCGCACATCACGGGCGGCCTCCCGGGGAGCGCCTCCCCCAGGCTCTTGTAAGCGGGGGCGCCGTCCCCTAACTTTTCCGCGATCAGGTTCTGGGAATATTCCCCCTCCAGGGGAAGGATGTCTTTCCCGATCACGTTAAGGCCAAGCTGCCTGCAATGGTTCTCGATGAAGGGATCCAGTTCCTCCACCACGGCCAGCCTGCCGACCTTCGACGCGAAATCCAGGATCAGCTTGTCCGGGAACGGGTATGCCATGCCAAGCTTTAAGATGCTGGCCTTATTCCCCAACGCTTCCTTGACATACTGGTAGCACGTCGAGGACGTAATGACGCCTAAGCCGTCATCGCCCATCTCGACACGGTTAAACTCACAATCCTGCGCATATTCCGCAAGCCTCCGGATACGATCCTCCACGATAGGGTGGCGGCGTATCGCGTTCCCCGGCATCATGACATATTTCGCGATATCCTTCCGATATGGGCGCGCCGCCCTCTCCCCCCTCTCGCCCGTATCCACGACGCTTTGGGAATGGGCAACCCGCGTGCACATCTTGATGATGACCGGCGTGTCAAACTCCTCTGAGAGCTCATATGCCTTCTTGGCGAATTCGTATGCCTCGCTTGAGTCGGAAGGCTCTAGCATCGGCACCTTCGCCGCCGCCGCATAGTGCCGCGAATCCTGCTCATTCTGGGAAGAATGCATCCCCGCGTCGTCCGCCACGCAAATTACCATGCCCGCGTTCACGCCCGTATAAGCGCACGTGAACAGCGGATCCGCCGCCACGTTCAAGCCTACGTGCTTCATCCCGCAAAAGCTCCGTTTTCCCGCTAAGGACGCGCCAAACGCCACTTCCATCGCCACTTTCTCGTTGGGCGCCCACTCGCAGTAAATCTCATCATGCTTCGCGGCTTCTTCCGTCACCTCGGTGCTCGGCGTGCCGGGATAGCTGGACGCCACTTCACAGCCTGCCTCGTACAGCCCCCGCGCGAACGCCTGATTTCCTAACATCAATTGTCTCATGCCCGGACATCCTTTCCCAAAAAACCCATGCCCCGCAAGCGGGGCGCCACCATGAATGAAAACCTGCGGATTGCTTCGCTGCGACGAAGCTTTCGCAATCCTGCCCGTGAATCATACAGAAAAAGGCATCCATGAAATTTCCAAATCATAGATGCCTGTTTTGCCATGTCACGACCGCCTCTGCGCAATTTTAAACGCCTATTTCCCCGCCTGCGCCTCGTCCGCCGGCGCGCCTGCCGTCTCCTCCGGCATCGCCTCATCCATAGGCACAAGCTCAATGCGGTTCGCGTTTATCTTCTCATAATATCCCTGCAGGGAACTTAGCAAGTGATCGGTCCTGTTCCTGGTGGACTCGATCGCGTGCCCGACCAAATCCTCGACTTCCTTAAGGAGCTTATCCACGTATTGCACGGCGCCGCCGCGGATGTCATTCGACATGACAGTCGCCCGGTCGATGATCTCCTGCGCCTGGCTCGTGGCAATCGCCACGACCTCTTCCGCCCTCGCGTAAGCCTGCTGCATGATCTGATGCTCGCTAATCAGCTCCGACGTCTGCACCTGCGCCTGCGCGATGATCGCGTCGGCCTTCTCCTTGGCATCCGCCAAGATAGCCTCTTTATTGCTAAGCATCTTCTGATACTTCT
>CAZOLD010000012.1:0-5019 GCA_964580595.1 uncultured Eubacterium sp. | reverse complement strand
GTGTTGGAAAGCGGCTGATACTTGCAATTCTCGATATAATCCTCGATTTCGTCAATGATCTGTTCCATTCTGCTGCTCATAAGCCATGCTCCTTATCGAATTTTGCGCACCCCAAGGCCGTTCCCCCATGACGCCTCGCCGAACCGATGCCCGCCCACGGCATACCGCCGGCCTATGGGCAAAACCCTCCTTTAAGGCTGCCGCCGGAACTTCGCGTAAATCCGCTCTGCCAGCTGCTCGGGCACAAAACGCGAGATATCGCCGCCGTAGGAAGCGACCTCCTTAACGATTGTGGAACTGAGGTACGCATACTCCAAGCTGGTAGCCAGGAAGACGGTATCAATCCCGGAATGGATGATGCGGTTCGTCTGCGCAATCTGCAGCTCATACTCAAAATCCGTCACCGCCCGCAGGCCCCTTATGATGACGGAAGCCCCGACCTCCTTCGCGTAATCGATCAGCAGCCCCTGGAAGGAGGTAATCCGGATATTCGGAAGATGCGCCGTGATTTCCCCTAACATACTAACACGTTCTTCTACAGAAAACAAGGGAATTTTTGCGCTATTGGTCAAAACCGCCACCACCAGCTCGTCCACCATCCTGGAAGATCGCTCAATCATGTCGAGATGGCCGTATGTCGCCGGGTCAAAGCTACCCGGATAAATCGCTCTCCTCACCATTGCCCTCACGCTCCAAGAACACATGCTTATTCGTCTTGTATTTTTTCTCCCTGGCCACAAGGAACCCAAGGCCGGGCGCGAAGGAAAAGTCCTCTCCCAGCGCCGCCTCGGCAACCACCAGCGCGCCCTCCTCTAACAGGGAAGAATCCG
Organism: uncultured Eubacterium sp.; assembly: GCA_964580595.1. GTDB lineage: Bacteria > Bacillota > Clostridia > Lachnospirales > Lachnospiraceae > Petralouisia. The sequence continues at coordinate 4,189 of CAZOLD010000012.1, read as the reverse complement.
AAAGGGCGGCAAGCGCCGCCCGCTCCAGCCCTTTCCCGTAAGGCGGATCCATGAACACGATGCCGAAGCTCTCCGCCCCTTCCATCCGGCGGATTGCCGAGACCGCGTCATTTCGCACCAGCTCGCACGTTTCCGTAAGCCCCGTGGATTTGATGTTCCCTTCAATGCACGCGGCCGCCTTCCTGCTGCTTTCCACGAAAACGACCTTAGAGGCGCCGCGGCTGGCAGCCTCCAGCCCAATCTGCCCGGAGCCCGCGAACAAATCCAAAAAATGGCACCCGGGCAGCCTCGGGCTTAGGATGTTAAACAGCGTCTCCTTGATCCTGTCTGTCGTCGGCCTGATGTCCATCCCGGAAACTGTCTTCAGCGGAAGCCTCCGCGCCGATCCCGCTATGATCCTCATGCTCCCTCTCTTCCCCGTGCCCCGCCGCGCGCCCTTCCCATGAGGGTAGCCCGGTCATGTCCATAAAGACGCTTGTGCCGCGTCTTCAAGGATGGCCTGCCGGAGCAGCGTCAGCGCGGTCGCCACGGAATATTCCCTTATCCTGCCGCGGCTGCCGGAGAATTGCTTCTTCTCCGTGCGGATCCGCCCCTTGCAATAGCACCCGAAATAGACCAGCCCTACCGGCTTCTCCGCCGTGCCGCCATCTGGCCCCGCGATTCCCGTCACTGCCACGCACACATCCGCGCCCGCGGACTTAGCGCCCCCAAGCGCCATTTCCTCCGCCGTCTGCCGGCTGACCGCCCCATGCTCCCTTAGGGTATCCGGGGAAACGCCGAGCCGCTTTTCTTTTGCCTCGTTCGAGTAAGTGACATACCCCTCTTTGAAGAACCTTGAAATACCCGGCACGTTCACTAATCTTCCCGCTAAGAGCCCCCCGGTACAGGATTCCGCGGTCGTTAAGGTAAGCCGGTATTTTTCCAAGAGGACCGCAATGGACTGCTCTAAGGTGACTTGCGCGTCATCCGCATAAACCAGGCTGCCGAACCTCTGCTTAAGCTCTTCCGCCACAGGGCGAATCAGCTCTTGAGCCCGCGCCTCATCCTCCGCGCGCGCCGTGACGCGCAGGTGCACCTCCCCCGTCTTCGCGTAAGTCGCGATCGTGGGGTTCTCCTGCGCGTCGATCAGGTCCTTAATCCGCGTCTCGGCCGCGCTCTCCCCAATCCCGCAAAGCTTCACCATCTTAGAGCAAATCGCCATCGGCTGCTTTTTCGCTAGGTAAGGCGCGACCTGCTCTTTAAACATCGGCATGAGCTCATTGGGAGGCCCCGGAAGCAATACCACGCAAGCCCCGCCTCCGTCCATGATGATGCCGGGAGCCGTCCCGTTCGGGTTGTAAAGGACCTTGCTTCCCTCTGGCACGAGCGCCTGCTTCCAGTTGTTTTCCGTGATGTCGCGGCCCATGCGCGCCAAGGTCCTTGCGATCTCCTCTCTCGCCCTCCCGTCCTCGACAAGCGGCCTCCCCATCACTTTTGCCGCCGTCTCTTTCGTCAAGTCGTCCTCCGTAGGACCTAAGCCGCCGGAAAGAATCACGACGTCCGACCGCCCTACCGCGGTGCGAAGCATTCCCTCCAGCCTTTCGGCATTATCTCCCACTACGCTCTGGTAATACATGGAAAGCCCCAACGCCGCACATTGCTCCGCTAGGAATGCCGCGTTCGTGTTCACGATATTCCCCAGCAGCAGCTCCGTGCCCACGCAAATCAATTCCGCTGTCATATCCAACCCCCAAACTAATTCTGCTCCTTTAGCACACCCCGGTTCTTCACGATGTAATCCACGAGGGAAATCAGCGTCAAGGCAACCGCAAGGTATGTCACTGCCTTCGCGCATAGCCGGTAAGCCTCGTTATCATAATCCAAGATCAGCATGATGACCATGATCATCTGGGAGAGCGTCTTGAACTTCCCCCAATAGCTGGCCGCGATGACAATCCCGTTGTCGGAAGCAACCAGGCGGAACCCGCTGATGATGAATTCACGCCCGATGATGACGATCGCGATCCATGCCGGAAGCCTGCCGTCCGCCGTCAGGCAGATGATCGCGGAGGCCACTAAGAGCTTGTCCGCCAAAGGATCCATGAATTTCCCAAAATTCGTCACGAGCCCATACTTCCTGGCAATCAGCCCGTCCAGGAAATCCGTAAGGCTCGCTATGGCAAAAATTGCCGCCGACGCGTACTTTCCCGCGGCGCCCAGGCCGGGGAAAAGCATGCAGACGACGAACGGAAGGACCAGCGCGATCCGCAGCACCGTTAATTTATTTGGTAAATTCATCACAAACCACTCCCATCAGGTCGTATCCATAAGCCGCCGTCACCCTTGCCTTCACCATGTCCCCCGTCATGAGCTCCCTATTCGCGGGAAGGAACAGGTACCCGTCCACGTCCGGCGCGTCCCGGTAGGTCCTGGCCACATAGACGCCCTCATCTTCCGCCTTCCCCTCCACTAAGGCAACCAATTCCCTGCCTTTCATCCCCTCATTCTGGTCGAAAATGATTTCCTCCTGCAGTTCCATGACCTCATCCTTCCAGGCTTGCTTCTGCTCTTCCTCCACCTGGCCTGCGAACTTTGCCGCCACGGTCCCTTCCTCCCTGGAATAGGGGAACACGCCCAATCGCTCAAACTCCGCCTCGTTGACGAAACGCATCAGCTCCTCGTGCATCTCCTGCGTTTCCCCGGGGAACCCGCAAATCAGCGTGGTCCTAAGCGCGATATCCGGAATCTCTTCCCTAAGATGCGCGATCCCGGCCCGGATCCCGGCCCCCGTCGCGCGTCTTCCCATCCTCCTTAGGATGCCGTCGCAGATATGCTGGACCGGGATATCCAGGTAATGGCATACCTTCGGGTTGCGCTTGATGGCGGCAATCAGCGCGTCGTCAATCTCCTCCGGATAACAATACAAGATCCGGATCCAGGCAAGGCCCGGGATCCCATTCAGCCCGTCTAAGAGATCCGGAAGGGATTTCTTCCCGTACAAATCCATTCCGTAAACCGTCGTCTCCTGCGCGACTAAGATCAATTCCTTCACGCCGCCCCGCGCAAGCTCCCCCGCCTGCGCAAGCAAATCCTCCATGGGGACGCTCCGGTAGGGGCCTCGAACCTTCGGGATGACGCAATATGTGCAATTCTTATCGCACCCCTCCGCAATCTTCAGGTAAGCGTAATGGCCGCCTCCCGTCACCTGGCGCCTCGCGCCCAGCCACGGGAGTCCCTCTAAAGGCTTAAATTCCCGAAATCTCCTGCCGTGCAGGGCTTCCTCCAGCGCGCGCAGGATCTCTTCCTGTGAATTCGTGCCGATTAACGCGTCCACTTGCGGGATTTCCTCCATGATCTCGTCCTGGTACCTCTGCGCCAGGCAGCCCGCGGCAATCAAGGCCTTGCAGCTCCCGGCATCCTTGTAGGCCGCCATCTCAAGCAGCGTGTTGACGCTCTCCTCCTTCGCGTCGCCGATAAAGCAGCAAGTATTGACGATAATCGCGTCTGCTTCCTGTTCCTCATCCGTGAGCTCATATCCCGCGTCCCCTAACGCGCCAAGCATATATTCGGAGTCCACCAGGTTCTTGTCACAGCCTAGCGACACGAACAGGACCTTCCCCTTACTCTGTCCCCTCATCGCCCTCACTGTCATTTTCTCCCAGGATTTTCACCTTTCCCTTATACACCTCATCTACCGCGATGGAAAGCGGCTTCTCATTCGGGGTGCGATCCACCAAGGGCTCCTCCCCCGCGACAATCTGCCTCGCGCGCTTCGCCGTGGCAAGCACGATGGAGTAGCGGCTGTTCACGATCGGCTCCTCCCCCGATTCCACGTCGCTGTTGACCGCCTTCATTAAGTCGTTGTAAGATGGATGCAGCATCATGATCCTCATTCTCCTTCCGCAAATCCTTTTAATTCCGCCCTGATCTTCCCAATAAGCGCGCTCTGGCGGCTCACGCGACTGTGCTCGCTTTGTATGATGCCGTGCACTTCCCGCACGCAAGCCTCCAAGTCGTCGTTAATGACAAAATAATCATATTCCTCCACGCCCTGCGCTTCCTGCCAGGCCCGGCCTAAGCGCGACCTAATCGTCGCCGTCTCCTCCGTCCCCCGTCCGGTGAGGCGCCGCTCTAACTCCTTCCCGCTTGGCGGGGACACGAACAAAAGCAGCGCCTTGGGATAAGCCTTTCGCACCTTCAAGGCGCCCTG
>CAZOLD010000011.1:11029-18896 GCA_964580595.1 uncultured Eubacterium sp. | reverse complement strand
GGGGTTCGAGGGGAAGATGATGGGCAAGCCGATGGTTTCCCTCAAGGAGATGAGTCCTTCCTTCAACACGGTGTGCCTGGAGTATGTCCTCACGGCGGCCGGGGAAAACGGCGAGGCGGAGTATTACAATGTGGAGGAGGACTACCGCGTCCGCTGCAACGGCCAGAGCAGCCGGATGTACCTTTTGGACTACGAGCGGACCATGGGCCAGATTTTCCGCGGGGATAACGGCGCCGTGGACGGGGGGAACCTCCTGCTGGGCATCCGCTCCGAGGACGTGGAGTACATGGAGAACGAGAAAGGGAACATCCTCGCGTTTGTCCAGGAAGGCGACTTATGGAGCTATGACAGCGCGGGGAACGAGCTTTCGCAGGTATACAGCTTCCGCGGCCCGGAGGGGATCTCGGATCGGGAAAACAATGATTCCCACAAAATCAAGATCATGCGCGTGGATGAGGCGGGAAGCATTGATTTCGTGGTGTACGGGTACATGAACCGGGGCGTCCACGAGGGGCACTGCGGCATCAATGTTTTCCATTATGACAGCGTGGGGAAGACGGTGGAGGAGGAGCTGTTCCTGCCTTCCGACAAGTCGTTCGCGCGGCTGGACGCGGACTGGGGGGATCTGTTCTACATCAGCAAGGAAAACGTGTTTTACCTGATGGCGGAGGACTCGCTGTACAAGATTGACCTGTCCCTCATGGAAACGGAGCGCCTCGTGGGCGGGCTTTCGCGGGGCAGCTATGAGGTATCGGAAAACGGGAGGTTCTTAGCGTGGGTGCCGCAAGGGGGCAGGAACGGAATCCCCTTGCTGAACGTGATGGACCTGGAAGGGGAGCAGCTGCACTCCATCGAAGGGGCGGCGGGCGAGCTCCTGACCCCGATCGGGTTCGTGGAAAGCGATTTCGCCTACGGGACGGCGAGGGAAGAGGACAGCCTGGCCGACAGCGTGGGAAATGTCAGGCACCCCATGTACAAAGTGACGATCGTGGACAAGAACGCGAAGGAAATCAAGTCCTACCAGAAAGAGGGGTATTACGTGTCGGACGCGTTCGTGGAGGATGACGCGATTATCCTGAACCGCCAGGTACGGACGGAGGCGGGGTTCGCGGACGCGGATCAGGACGCGATCAAGAGCCAGAAGCTGGCGGCCTCCAGGATGGTCACGGTCGGCACGTCCCAGTCCGAGCGGAAGCAGCGGCAGGTGTACTTGGCGCTTCAGGGGGCCGAGCCGGGGACGGGGCAGCAGCCGCGCGTCATCGTGCCAAAGTCCGTCGTGTTGGAAGAGAAGCGCACGGTGAGGCTGGATGTCGCGAAAAAACAGGACAATTATTATGTCTACAGCAAAGGGAAGATCTGCCTGGCCACGGCGTCCCTGACGGAGGCGATCCGCAGCGCGGATGAGAACATGGGCGTGGCGGTCGGGTCCGCGCAGGAATATATCTGGCGCAGGGGCAAGGCGAGCAGCCGGATAATTTTTGGCGAGGACTTGCCTGACTTATCCGGGGTAAGCGAGGACCCGACGGCGCGGTGCCTCTCCTGCCTGCTTCGCTTTGAGGAGGCGAGCGTGGACGTGGACAGCCTGCTGGCGGAGGGGAAGACGCCATTGCAAATCCTGGAAAAAGCCTTGCCGGACCGGCGGGCGCTGGACCTGACGGGATGCAGCATGGATCAGGCGCTCTATTACGTGAGCCTTGGGACGCCCGTGTTCGCCCTGGCGAACGGGGAGGCCGTCCTCTTGGTCGGGTATGACGAGCATAATGTCATCCTCTATGACCCGCAGGCGGACGGGCTGCGCAAGATGGGGCTGCAGGACAGCGGCACGATGTTTGAGCAGTCGGGAAATTTATTCCTGGGATATTTATAAATGCGGCGGATTAGCCGATAAAATACTATAGCCATCAGGATGGCCCCGGGGCGAGGGGGCTGTCGAGCACACAAGGATGTGGGAGGAGGATGATGGGCATGTTGTCAGGGATGGTGAACAACACGTATGGGAATCCGTATGGCGATCCGTACGGCACCCAGAACAGGAGCGGCAGCGCGAGCGGCAAGAGGCGCATCCTCATTAAGGATCCGTTTTCCGGGCAGGTCATCGCGTCGATGATTGTCTCGAACCCGAGCACGAAGAAGACAAAGACGTACAGCGTGAAGAAGAAGCGGCTGGATTACAATTTCAAGTCGCTCTCGGGCAAGATATTGCGGGCGAAGACCCCGGAAAGCGCTAGGAAGGCCGTATCCTCCGCGCGCCGGGAATCGGCACGGCTGGCGCTGAAGCTGAGCAGCAGCAGTTATGACCAGGACGCGGTCAAGAGCGCGATTCTCCACGCGAAGCGGATGGAGCGCGTCGCGCGCAAGAAGATGAAGCATCTCGAGCAGGAGCTGGCCATGGAACGGGGGCAGGCCGCCCCGGTGACCACGGAGATGGAGAATATCGAGGCGGAAGGCATCGATATGGAAGAGCTGACGGGCATGAGCGAGGAAGAGATGAGGGCGCTCATGGAGGAGATGGAGCGGACGCTGAGGGAAATGGAGTCCGGCGATTACGTGGAGGCCCCGCCGATGGACGACGTGGCGGAATCCATGCTGGCCGGGACGGACAGCGAAGAGGACGTGAAGCGCGTCAAGAACAAGCACCGCATGGACGAGACGCGGGAAATCGTGGACGCGGACATGAAGTACCTGAAGGCGATGTTTGAGCGGCTGCAGGCCGAGATGGCGCAGGCTGAGTCCGGCAACTTCTCATACTCGCCCCAAGGGGTAGTGAATCTTCTGGGCGTTTCCTTGGAGATTGGCGGGACGCAGGTTTCCATGCAGGCCTCGTCGGTGCCCGCGGCGGACACGGGCGCGAGCGTGGACGTTGCGGTATGAATGATGACAAAGCGCGAAACGGCGCCTGCCACCCATGGCGGTTTGGGTGGCAGGCGCCGTTTCGCGTTATGCCCCGATATGGCGGATGAAAATCACGATTGGCACAACAACGCCTAGCACAGCACGTCTGGCACGGCAGTGTCTGGCACAGCCGCGCCTAGCATAGCAGCGGCTGAGCGGGCTCCTGGTACGGCGGGCGCAACACGTAACGTCTGGCACAGCCGCGTCTGGCGCAACACGTAACGTCTGGCACAACTGCGGCGGAACGGGGTCTTGGCACGGCGGGGAAAAATCACGCCCCGCGCCCTGCGGCAGGACGGGCCCCGGCCGTAGCCGTCGCAAAAGAAAAGCCGGCGGGATGCGGCAAGCCGCCTTCCGCCGGGCTTCTCAGGAGTTCGCCAGCTCGCACAGCTCCGCGAGCATCTTGGGAAGCTCCGTATTCATCGTCTCGTCACTGAACTGGCAGGTGCCGACCTTCTTATGGCCGCCCCCGTCGTACTTTAGCATCAAGCTGCCGACATTCACGTCGGAGGTCTTGTTTAGGATGCTGTAGCCGACCGCCGCCGAGCACCCCTTGCCGCCCCTTCCGCTGACGATCCAGGCGGAAATGTTCTGCTCGGGGTACATGCTGTAGATCATGAAGCGGTTGCACGTATAAATCGGGGAGACGCCCCGCAAGTCCGTTATGATGACGTTGCCTTCCGTCCGGGTATGCTCCTTGACCATCTTCTTGAAATTCTCCGTCTGGCTGTTATAGACCTCGATGCGCTCCTGCACGTCCGGAAGCGCCAAAATCTCGTCCGTGCTCATCGTCCGGCAGTAGCTCATGAGGCGTTCCATGAGCTGGTAGTTGGAAATGGAGAACTGCCGCCACCGCCCGAGCCCCGTCCGGGGATCCATGAGGAAGCCGATGAGAATCCATCCCGTGGGGTTCATGACCTCGTCAATCGTCAAGTTGCCGGAGTCCACCTTGTCGACGGCCTCCATGATTTCATCAAATTGCGGGAAACGCTCCTTCCCGCCATAATATTCATATATGATCCTGGCGCATGACGGAGTGATGCGGCTCTCGCCCTTGTACTTGCCGTCCAGTTCCTGCCGCTCGTGCTCGCTGGAATGGTGGTCGAACCACAGGCCGCATCCCTCCACGAAAGGCACGTTGGCCAGGCAGTCATTCTCATCCACATCCACCAGGCCGTCCTGCAAGTCCTTCGGATGCGCAAACTTCCAACTGTCGATAATTCCGGCTTCCAGGAGCAATGCGCCACAGACCAAGCCATCAAAATCAGAGCGTGTCACTAATCTCATCGTTACATCCTCACTTTCTATCGCTTAGAACCGGTGCAGCTATCCGGCGCTTCCTACGCCCCGGCACGCACGCACATCGCCGGCGCGGCCATCTGTCAATTGCCTTTATTGTATCAAAAAGAAAAGAAATTGTAAACGGCGTTTTCGCTGTTTCCGGAGGATTCTTTTGCCGCTTGCTAAGTTTTTTTTGAATTTTACCGAAATATCCGTTGTGGAAGGCAGCGAAGGGAAAAGGCTTATGGTCACGGGGGCGGGGATGTGCGTTTGGCGACCATCCCCCCTGCCCATAAGGAAGATCCCGAAAGGGTGCGCCGCGGCGAAGCGAGGAGCGGAAGAATTGCGGCGCGCGGGAACCAGGAAATGGATATAGCGAGTGGGGCGTGGGAATGAATATTAGGGTAGATAACACGAATTTGCAGGATCTTGCCCGGGCGAATGGCCAGGTAGGGGAGAAAGGCGGGGCGGCGGTGCCCACGAAGGGGACGGTGGCTTGCGCGCCGCAGCCGGACACGGGGCGGACGGCGCCCATGCAGAATACGACGGTGGACGTCCCGCAGGTTCCCGGCGAGACGCAGCTAGACAAGGTCGAGCGGGAAGCGCGGCAGCAAGAGGCGGAGGAGACCATGCGCCGGTTTGAGGCGGTCGCCAACGCGATGTCGGGAAGGGATTGCGGGGAAATGGCGAAGGACGGGTTCCCCGCCAATGACACGGACATCGGGACGGTCGTCACGGAAATGGACAAGATTAAGTTAGAGCTTGCGAAAGCGGGCGTCGATATCGGCATTTTCGGCGACGGGCTGGAGGAAGGGCAGCTGGAGGAGATGGCGGGCAGCGAGGGGATGGCGCGCCACCTCGCGTCCATGATTGAGGAGGCCGGCCTACCGGCGACGCAGGAAAATGTCTCCGGATGCGCGAAGGCTGTGGAGATGGCCGGGGAGCTTACGCCCTGCGGCAGGGACGCCATCGGCTATCTGTTAGAGAACGAGCTTCCGCCGACAGTCGCCAACTTATACAAGGCCCAGCATAGCACGGGCGCTGTCGCCGGAACGGGCGGGGCGGCAGGGAATGGCGCATCCGGTTCCGCGCAGGGCGCGGCGCATGCCCCTTCCCGGGACGTCGGCATCGCGGGAAAAGCGATGGGCGCGGCATACGCGGCGGCGGGGAATGGTGCTTCCGGTTCCGCGCGGGGAGTTGCGTACGCTGCCTCGCGGGACAGCGCGCCATCCGGCACGCAAGGCGTGGAGCTGGAAGGCACCCTGAAGGATCAGGTAGGCCGGGTGATCGCGAGCGCGGGCCTTCCCGTCAATGAGGAGACCATGGCGTTTGGCCAATGGATGATAGAGAGCCAGATCCCGCTCACGGCGGAGAACTTAAGGTACGCGGCGGATTTGGGCAGCATGCAGTTGCCGCCGCCCGCCGCGCGGGTCGTGCAGGCGGCGATCGAGGCGATTTCCGAGGGGAAGAGCCCGCAGGACGCGGCGTTAGCGGACGGGTACGGCAACGCGGCGCAGGCGGAGCGGGCGGAGCGGGCTGTCAGCCAGGCGACGGACGCGGACGTTTGGGGCGTCGTGGAAAAAGGGCTGCCGCTCACCGCGTGGAACCTTGAGGCGGAGCAGCGCGGCGGGGACGGCGGGGACGCACAGAATGGCGGCCGGGGGAACGCCAGGCAGCAACTCCCGGAGCGCGCCAAGAGCGACCTGCGGTTCATCACGGCCAAGCGGCAGTTAGAGGAGACGCGCTTGCTCATGACGGCCAAGGCGAATTACGCCCTGTTAAGGCAGGGATTCTCCGTCGGCACGAAGCCGCTAGAGGAAGTCGTGGAGAGGCTTAAGGGGCAGGAAGAGGAATATTATAGGGAATTGCTTTCCCAAAACGGCATCCCGGCGGATGACGAGAACACGAAGGTATTTGCGCAGACGGTCCAAAAGGCGCGTGAGATCGCGGAGGCGCCGGCTTCCGTCATAGCCAGGATCCGGACCGACACGGATACGGTTGACACCCTGCATCGCGAGGGGATGGCGCAGAAGGCGAGGATGGAACAGGCCGGGGAGGCATACGAGGCGTTGATGACGGCGCCGCGGGCTGATTTGGGCGACTCCATCCGCAAGGCATTCCGGAACGTGGACGACATCCTGTCCGGGGCCGGGCTCCCGGTAACGGAGGCGAACCGGAGGGCCGTGCGAATCCTGGCGTATAACCAGATGGGGATTTCCCAGGATTCCGTCGCGCGGGTAAAGGCGGCGGACCAGAAAGTGCAGAATATGGTGCGGAACCTTTCCCCGGCCGTCGTGATGGAGCTGATCCGGGAAGGCGTGAACCCGTTGGATACCAGCGTGGATGAGCTGAACGCCAAGGCGGAGGAGATCCAGGGGAGGTTAGAAGAGGAAAGCGGGGAGAAGTTCAGCAAGTATTTGTGGAAGCTGGAGCAAAACCAGGAGATTTCCCCCGAGGAGCGCGAAGGGTATATCGGGATATACCGGCTCCTTGGCCAGATTTCCAAGACGGACGGCGCCGTGGTCGGCGCGTTGGTCGGCCAGGGGGCGGAGCTTACGATGAAGAACCTCCTTTCCGCCGTCAGGACGAGGAGAAATCCGGGCATCGATGTTTCCGTGGATGAGAATATAGGAGAAGTCGAGGAGGTGCGCACGAGCGGGCTGAGCATTTCCGAGCAGATTGAGGCGGCGTACCAGTCCGATTGCGCGAAAGAGGCGCTCGCGCGGGCGACGCCGGAGGGGATGCAGCAGGCCGCGCAAAACGGCCCGGTTGGCGATATGACGCCGGAGGAGCTCTTGTGGCAGCTCCGGCAGGCAAAGGAAGACGAGCAGCAGGAAGAAGCTTATTACCGGGAGCAGGCGCGGGATTTCTCCTATGTGAAAGAAGCGGAATCCGAGGTCATGAGGATTTTGTCCGGATATGATATGCCTGCCACGGCATATAATGTCATGGCGGCCAGCCAGATGACCGCTAACCGCAACGGCGTGTTCCGGACGTTGTTTAGCCGCAAGGAGCTAGACGAGGACGTCAACGCCGCCTTAGCCGAGGCGAAAGAGGAAGTGCTGAGGGATTTCGGGGAAGCCGTGAAGACGCCGGAGGATATGGCCGAGGCACAGGAAAAGCTGGCGGATTTGGCGGAAAACGTGATGAAGACCATGATCGAGTCAGACGACGTGAGGAACGCGGATATCAAGGACATGCGCCTGGTCCGGCGCCAGATCGAGCTTGGGACGAGGATGGCGAAGGAAGAGAATTACGCCGTGCCGGTGATGGTGATGGACGAGATGATGAATGTCCAGCTGAAGATTGTCCGCGGGAAGCGGGAGCACGGGCGCGTGGACGTGATTTTCGGCGCGCCGGCGCTGGGCGACGTGCAGGCGAGCATCCGCGTGACCGCGGACGCCGTGCGGGCCTATGTGGTTTCCGATTCCGCCTGGGCGCTGGACGCGTTCCGGAAGGGGGAAGAGGATCTCCGGGACGGGATGGCGCCGGACGGGGAGAGGGAGTGGAGCATGGAGCTTGCGTACAGCGAGGGGCTGGACGCCGCGCGGGTTTCCTCCCTGGAGGCTGAGTCCATGGAGCATGACGGGCAGACGGAGGAAGAGTACCGGGTGCAGACGAGGGAGCTATACGGCATCGCGAAATCATTCCTTGAAGGGGCAAAGAGGCTGCTTCAGGACGGTTCCGCGCCGGC
>CAZOLD010000011.1:0-10929 GCA_964580595.1 uncultured Eubacterium sp. | reverse complement strand
TTCGGGACGGATCCATGTGGGCTGGCGAGGCCTACGGCGGGGAAGCGTGACGCCGGGCTAAGGGAAACGCCCATGACAACATAAGAAGAGCTTATGATATGTCTAAATATATTTTAAGAATATTTTAAGAAGAGGTGCGTGGAATGAAGATTAACAACAACATGTCGGCGATGATCGCGAACAAGAACTTATTGAGGAATGACAAGAACCTGTCAAAGTCGGTGGAGCGGCTCTCGTCGGGCCTTAGGATTAACCGCGCGTCGGACGATGCGGCGGGGATGGCCATCGCGACGAAGATGCGCGCGCAGATCAAGGGCCTGAACCAGGCGAACCGGAACGCGAAGGACGGCTCGTCCGTGCTGGATACGGCGGATGGCGCGCTGACGGAAGTGCACAACATGCTCCAGAGGATGCGCGAGCTTTCGGTGCAGGCCGCGAACGAGACTAACACGCACGAGGACGTGGAGGCCATCCAGGCGGAGGTCGCCTCCCTGCGGGACGAGATTGACCGCATCTCCAGGGACACGGAATTCAATACGCAGGCCCTGCTGGACGGGAACCTGGATCGCCGCGTTTACCCGAACAGCCGCGGCGTCACGAGGGTTTCCGTCACGGACGCGGTGGCGGCGGATATCTACGGGGTGAGCGTGGAGAAGGATGCCACGCACGCGGTGACGCAGGGCACGCAGAGGCTGGACGCGTCGTCGACCGTTCCGCAGGGCGCGGGCGGGAAGGTTTCCATCAACGGGGTGGAAGTTGAGATCGAGGAAGGGGAGACGTTTGAAGAGGTGTACCAGAAGCTGCGCGACGCGGCGGAGATCGGCGAGACGAACCTGATCCTCGTGGGAGATACCACAGCGAGCGGAGGCACGCCGGAGGACGCGGGCTATATCCCCTCCACGGTGGAAGAGGGTGGGAACCTGGTGTTCGTCTCGAATGAATACGGCAGCTCGGCGGAGCTCGTCTTGAAATGCGACAACGACCAGTTGGCGAATTTCTTAGGGATCCCGACGGAGAGCGAGGCCATAGGGACGGACTTGGAGGTTTCCATCCCGGACACCTACCAGGCGGCGGACGGCACGATGCAGGAAAATAACTTCCCGGAAGAGTGCACGATTTTGACGGACGGGAATTACGTGACCATAACCGGGCGCGGCGGGTTTGAGATGAAATTCGAGGTGGTGCCGGGGTCGGCTCCGGCGGAGGTGCTCTTTGACGTGACGGATATCGGGACGATGACGCTTCAGATCGGGGCGAACGAGAACCAGGAAGTGGACGTCAGGATCCCGGAAATCTCATCAAGGACGCTTTATATCGACAAGCTGGACGTGTGCACCGTGCATGGCGCGGACAAGGCGATCGGCAGCCTGGATTTCGCGATTTCGAAAGTCAGCGAGGTGCGCTCTAGCATCGGCGCGTACTCAAACCGCCTGGATTACGCGGCGAGCAGCCTGGAGGGGGCGGAATTGAACATGACGCAGGCCATGTCCCGGATTGAGGATTTGGACATGGCGGAGGAAATGACGGAGTACACGAAGGACACCGTGCTTTCGCAGGCCGCGACGTCCGTGCTGGCGCAGGCCAACGACCTCCCGCAGCAGGTGCTGCAGCTGCTTGGGTAATGGCGGCGGTCATTGCCATGGCCATACCTTTTGGCGGCGCGGGAGCGGCCCATGGCGCCGCCGGGATGGCTGAGGGCGAGGCGCACGGGCGGATGGCGCGATTCGGGAGGAGGTTCGCATGACGCAGGAGAAGAAGCAGGAATTTACCAGGAGGCTGAGCTGCTGCAACCGCGGCGAGATGGTCGTGATCATGTATGACATCCTGTACGCGTACCTGGAGGATGCCGAGGGCGCGCGGGCGGCCGGCGACTACGAGGGATTCAAGCAGGCGGCGAGGAACGCGCAGCAGGTCGTGCGCAGGCTGATGGAGGATCTGGATTTTTCCTATCCGATTGCCGGGGAGCTGCATGAGGAATACCGTTATGCGGCTTACCTGCTGGAGATGGCGGTGTGCAAATATACGGAGCAGGCGATTTCGGACGTCCGCAGGGTCATGGACCCCCTTTATGAGGGATTTCGCGGCGCGGCGGCGCAGGACGCCTCGGAACCCTTGATGCAGCACACGCAACAGGTCGTGGCGGGCATGACCTACGGGAAAGGAAGCCTGAACGAGACGGTGGAGGGTTCGGAAAGCTCGAGGGGATTCCTTGCCTAGCGGCGGGGGCATCCCGCGTTTTGACATCGGAAAGCCTTGAAAATCGGGGGTTGGCGGCGCCAGGCGGGCACCGTGCCCCGATTTTTTTGTGGATTATGCCAAAAATGAAAAAGATGCGGATATGAGCTTTACAAGGCAAGGCGCAGGGCTTATAATCAGACGTGCGAGAGGGAGGTGGTTCGTTGGAAGCGTGAGGGCGGTCCTTAGCTTGCTGCTGCTTGGCGCGGCGGCGGTGATGGACATACGGAGCTCGAAGATCAGTAACCGGCTGATTTTGGGCGGATGGGCGGCAGGGCTGGCCATGCAGGTGGCGCGGCTGGGGCTGCCGGGAGTTGGCGTTTTTATCAGGAACGCGTCTGTTCCGGTTATCTTGTTTTATCTTTTATTTCTAATGCGTGCCCTTGGGGCAGGCGACATCAAATTGTTTTCCGTAATCGGCGGCATATGGGATTTGAGGATGCTTTTCGCGACGATTCTCGCGTCTTTTTTCGTCGCGGCGGGAATGTCCTTGGCAAAAATGCTGTATCATGGGAATCTCATTTCGCGTCTATGCGTATTCGCGTCTTACGCCCGCCAGACATTCGTGAATGGCAGACTGTCAAAGTACCCGATCGGGCCGGAAGGGAAACAACACATCATTCATTTTTCAATTGCCATATTAATCGGTTTTGGAATCACATTGGGGGTGTTTTATTGAGAAAAATACAAATTGCGGTCTGCGACGCGGACAGCTCATACGGGGAAAGGCTGAGCATGTGGATTTCCCGGGAAAAGGAGGATCGCTTTTACGTCAGCTGCTTTTCTACGCCGGAGGCCTTGCTTAAATATGGCGGGAAGAAGGATTTTGACATCGTCCTTTTGGGGCGCGGCTTCTGGAACGACGAGAGGATCGGTCGCATGAGGGAGGACGGCGCGGGGAAAGAAGCGCTTTGGCTTTGCCTGCAGGACCCGCTGTCCCTTGACAAGTTCCCGGATTGGGGCGAGGGAATCCCCGTCCTGGAAAAATACCAGCCCGCGCCGCGGATGGTGCGCGAAATCCTTTCCTATTACCGGGAGGGATCGAAGGGGCAGGCGGAAATTTTCGGCAAGAGGGAGGTCGTCGGGGTGTATTCTCCCAGCCACAGCATCTGGCAGGCGCCGTTCTCGCTGACGCTCGCGCAGGAATTGAGCAGGAAGGAAAAGACGCTCTATGTCAGCTTCCAGGAATGCGCGGGGTTCCGCGAATGGTTCTCGGAGGATTACCAATGCGACCTCATGGATGCCATGTACCTTTGCCTGGCGAACGAGGACAGGGTGGAGGATTGCATCGGGAGCATCGCCTATACGCTAGACGGCGTGGATTACATCCCTCCCGCGGACGACGGCGCGTGCCTGGGCGAGGTTTCCAAGGAGGATTACCGGAAATTCGTGGGCTTGCTGGGGGAGAAAAGCGGGTACGAGGTGGTCGTTTTGGATTTCGGGATGATGGTCCCGGGATTCTTCGACTTGCTGGGCAGCTGCAGCAGGGCATACATCCTGTCGGAGGACGGGGAGCTCCAGGGCGGGCCGCTATCCCAGTTCCGGCAGATGCTGGATTCCAGGGAGATCCCGGACGCGGAAGGGAAATTCCGGTACCTGCGGCTCCCTGCCTTCGCGGAAAAAAGCCGCTCCGGCGGGAGCCTGATGCAGCAATGGTCCTGGGGGACGGTTGGAGATTATACCCGCAGCATGATGGGGGTGCAAGGTGGAGAGGATTAAGAAGCGGGTGCTGGAGCGCCTGGACCCGACAAGGGAGCATGGCGAGGAAGAGCTGTTCGCGATAATCGACGAGGAAATCTGCCGGGAGGCGAAGGAGCGGGCGATCCCGCTAGGCGACCGCAAGGAGCTGAGGATGCGCGTGTTCCATTCCCTCAGGAAGCTGGACGTGCTGCAGGAGCTTCTGGATGAGGACGACATCACGGAAATCATGGTGAATGGCGCGGACCACATCTTTTATGAGAAGAATGGGGAAATCACCGCCTGGGACAAGCGCTTCTCCTCTAAGGAGAAGCTGGAGGATATCATCCAGCAGATGGTGGGCAGCCATAACCGGGTCATCAATGAGGCGGAGCCGATCGCGGATACCAGGTTAGCGGACGGCTCCCGCGTGAATGTCGTGCTCCCGCCGATTGCCCTGGAAGGGCCGATCGTGTCCATACGGAAATTCCCGAAACGCCCTCTCTTGATGGGGCAGATGATAGAGTTAGGCTCCATCAGCGAGGAGTGCGCGGCATTCTTGGAAAAGCTGGTGAAAGCGGGGTACAACATTTTCATTTCCGGCGGGACGGGGTCCGGGAAGACGACGTTTTTGAACGCGCTTTCGGAATTTATCCCAAAGACGGAGCGCGTCATCACGATTGAGGATTCCGCGGAGCTCCAGATCCAAGGCATCGCGAACCTGGTGCGGCTAGAGACGCGCAACGCGGGGCCGGAGGGAAGCCTCGCGGTCTCCATCCGGGACTTGATAAGAACCGCCTTGCGCATGCGCCCCGACCGGATCATCGTGGGGGAGATCCGGGGCGCGGAGTGCTTGGACATGCTGCAGGCCATGAACACGGGCCATGACGGGTCGTTAAGCACGGGGCACGCCAACAGCTGCCGGGACATGCTAAGCCGCATGGAGACCATGGCGCTGATGGGCATGGACCTTCCTCTCGCCGCCATAAGGTCCCAGATCGCGTCGGGATTGGATATCCTCGTGCATTTGGGCAGGCTGCGCGACAAGAGCCGGAGGGTGCTCTCCATCACGGAGGTGGACGGCATGGAGCAAGGGGAGATTTGCTTGCATCCCCTCTATGAGTTCGAGGAGCTAGGGGAGCGGGACGGCAGGATTGAGGGCCGTTTGGCCAAGCGGGGGGAATTGATCCACACGGGGAAGCTGCGGGCGGCAGGGATCGGGGGGCCGGATGCAGGATTATAGGGAATACAGGATGGGCTGGAAGGAGAACCTCATTTGCGCCGGGCTCACGCTCCTCCTATCGGGATTGGTTTCCTGGCTGTTTTACCGGAGCGTTTACGCGATGGCGCTTGCCTTGCTGTTCTGGCTGCCGGTCCGGTCCGAGGTGAGGGAATATTTTGCGCGGAAGCGAAAGAGCGAGATCCTCTTCCAGTTCAAGGAAATGCTGCAGATGGCTGCGGCCGCCCAGAAGGCGGGATATTCCATGGAGAACGCCTTTGTGAGCGCGAGGGAGGAATTCGTGAAGCTTTACGGGGAGCGCGCGCTGATGGCAAGGGAATTTGATTATATCAACCGGCAGGTGGGGTTCAACGTTCCGCTAGAGCAGCTGCTGGAGGATTTGGCGTTCCGGACGGGGATAGAGGAAATCAGCAGCTTCTCGCAGGTATTCGGGTTCGCGAAGCGCGGCGGCGGCGACATCGGGAAAGTCTTCCATGACACCGTGGACAAGATAAGGCAGAAGGCGGACGTGAAGAGGGAGATCGAGACGGTGACGGCGGCGAAGAGGATGGAAATGAACATCATGGACCTGATGCCGTTCGGGATCCTGTTTTACGTCGGGGCGACGTCGCCGGAATTTTTAGAGCCGCTTTATGGGAATCTGATCGGGGTGGCGGTCATGACCGCGTGCCTGGCAGGGTACGCGTGCGCGTATAAGATCGGGAAGAAGATATCGGACATCGAGGCATGAGCAGCGGGCGGCTGGGCGTATCGCGGAGACGAGGGGAAACGGACGTGGGCGGCCAAGGAGGCGGGCGCGTATCGTGGGCACGAGGTGAAATGGATGCGGGCGGCTGGGCGTATCGCGGGCACGAGGGGAAACGGATGCGGGCGGCCGGCGCGGCGGCGGAAAGGCGGGGAGACATGTATTGGTATATTGGCGGGGGCGTGTTGTGCGCGCTCGCGGCATATAGGCTGAAACGGAAGTTCCCGGGGCAGAAAAACCTGTACGAGGCGGTTTTCGTGATGGCGGCCGGCTTCCTGATGGCAGCCGCGCTCACGATGGCGGACGGCGGGGGAGAGGACGGGGGCATCGAGAGGAACGCGCCGGGCATGGGGTCGGTCGAGAAGGAATACGAGGTCAGCGCGGATGGGGTGCTCGACCATTACCCGATTCAGATTGAGGCGGAAGAGACAAGGCTTAGCGGCGCGCAGAGGAAGGAGCGGTTTGAGAAAGCAAAAAGGGAGCTGGACGAGCTGATCTTAGGGAATAACGAGTCGCCGGATGAGGTCACGGAAGCGCTTTTCCTGCCGGACACGCTGCAGGATGGCTCGGTGGAAGCGGAGTACAGCTTTTCGGATTATGACGTTTTCGAGCCGGACGGGACATTGGCGGGGGAAGTCAAGGAGCCGGTCATCGTGGAAGTGACAGCGGAGCTTTCCTGCCAGGAGGAGACGTGCCTGTATTCCTTCCCGGTTCGCGCGGTCCCGCGGGAAAAGAGCGAGACAGAGCTTTTCGTGGATCGGATTAAGGACGCGGTCTCTGAGGAGAACCGGCGCGAGGACAGTGCCGTCCTAGAGCTGCCTCAGGAGATTGGCGGGACATCCCTCTCCTGGAAGGAAAAAAAGCAAAACAGGGGCGCCTGGATGGCGCTTTTGGGATGTGTCGCGGCAGTCGCCATTTTCTTCAGGGAAAAGGAGGAGAAGAAGCGCGCGGAAACGGACAGGGACCGGCAGATGATGGCGGATTACCCGGAAATTGTCAGCAAATTATCGCTGCTGCTGGGGGCGGGGATGAACCTTACGATGGCTTGGGAGAGGATTGCCTACGCTTACCAGGAAAAGAGGGACCGGGGAGAAATCAAGCCGCGCCATGCCTATGAGGAGATGCTAACGGCCATTCGCAGGAAAAAGGAAGGGGTCAGCGAGCTGCAGGCGATTGCGGACTTTGGGGAAAGTTGCCGCCTTAGCGCGTACCGGAGGCTCTCTTCCCTCATCGTGCAGAACGTGCGCAAGGGCGCGCGCGGGATGCAAAGGCTCTTAGAGGAGGAAGAAAGGGATGCCTTAGAGGAACAGAAGGCGCGCGCGAGAAAGGCGGGCGAGGAAGCCGGCACGAAAATGCTGCTGCCGATGGGGATGATGCTGATCATAGTCCTCGTGATCTTGATTGTGCCCGCTGGCATGTCCATGTCAATGTCCGTGTCATGAAGCGGGCTGCAAAACGCGGGTCATGGCGAAGCGCGGGCGGCGGCAGGTGTGTGGGGCGGCGAAACGTGGGTAACGGCGAAGCGCGGGCCGGCAGGGTGTGTGGGGTGGCAAGGCGCGGGTCATGGCGAGGCGCGGTCTGGCAGTGTGTGTGAGGCGTCAAGGCGCGGGTCATGGCGAAGGGCGAGCCGCGGCGTAATTTGTGCATGGCGTTGGATTTGCCGGCACCTGCGTCAGGGTCCGGGAAATTGAGAGGATCGAGAATACGGGTGGGATTGCGAAAGCTGCATCACAGCGGAGCAATCCGTGGGCTTTCATCCGCTGTGGCGCCCCGCTTGCGGGGCATGGGTGTTTTTTACAAAGGAGGGAAAGAACAAATGAGAGAATTAAAGGCATTTTGGAACGAAGAAGACGGGATGGGCGTAGTTGAGGTGATTTTGATTATCGTGGTGCTGATTGCGCTGGTCACGGTGTTCAAATCGCAGATCACGAGCCTGGTGGATACCGTCTTAGATAAGATCACGAAGAACGCGAAGAAGATATAAGGCCTTGGTACCGGGAGGCGCGAAGGGCTTCCCGCTGGGGGAAGGGAAAAGGAGACGCACCACCGGAACGGACGGCAGGCAAGGGAGAGAGGGAGCATCACTTTATTTTTGGCATTGTCATTGACGCTTATCCTGTCATTTTTGTTCTCTCTCCTAGAAGCGGCCAGGGTGCAGTGCTGCCAGCCGCTTTCCGGGCAGGACATGCTGCTTCGGCTGCAGTCCGCCTTCGGCGCGTACAACGTCCCGCTTTGGGAAGATTACCGGATGCTGTTTTACGACGGCGGAAATGGGAAAGGGGAGTTTGACATAAGCGCGTTGGAGGGGGAGGTCATGCGCGAGGCGGCTTTAGAGCAGTGCGGGGAAGGGTTTTTCGGGGTCGCCCTTAAAAATTTCGAGATTTCGGACTATGGGCTTGCCGCCGATTCGGGCGGCGCCGCGTTCCGGGAGTCAGCCTGCCGCGCCATCCAAGACCGCCTCGCGGCAGGGGCAGCCGAGGCCTTGCGGGACACGCTTGTTGAAGGGGGCAAGCTCGCGGACGGGGAGCAGTCCGCGGAGAGCCAATGGGGCGCGGCGAATGACGCGGTGGCGGAGGCCGAAGCGGGGATGGATGCCGGGGAGGGGGAAGAAGACGCGGATAGCGGCGACGCGGGCAGCGGGGAGGAAAGCGCGCAGCCGGCATGCCCGAACCCGATGGATGGGGTGGAGCAGCTGAAAAAATCCTCGATTTTGTATACCGTGGCGGGAAACCCCTCGGAAATCTCGGGGAAATCCATTTCTGTCCGCGACTGCCTCGCGAAGCGGAAGAAAGAGTCGGGAACGATGGGAAAGGCAAAAGGGAGCCCGCTTGGGAATTTGTGGTTCCTGCAATACCTGAACTATTATTTTTCCTGCCAGGCCGGGGCCGGGGAGGGCGGAAGCGCCGCCCATGCGCTGGATTACGAATTGGAATATTGCATCGCCGGGAAGAATTCCGACCAGAAAAACCTGGAGAAGACGGTCCGGGAGCTGCTCTTGCTGCGCGAGGTGGGGAATTACGCGACGATCGGGAAGGACGCCGCGAAACAGGCGGCGGCATACGAGGTCGCGTTGACGGCTGTCGGATTTACTGGGCTTGCCCCCTTGGTGCAGGCTGTCAAGACGGGCGTGCTGCTGGCGTGGTGCTACATTGAGAGCATCCAGGACGTGCGCTGCCTGCTGAAGGGCGGGAGCGTTCCGTTAATCAAGGAACCTTCGGAATGGCAGAGCGACATTTCCCTGGGGACGGCCGCGCTGAAGGAAGAGCCGGACAGCGGGCAGGGATCGGATGGCCTGGAATACAGGGAATACTTGATGATCCTGCTTTCCCTCGTGGGCGAAAAAAAGCTTGCCTACCGGGCGATGGACATCATGGAGCAGAATGTCCGGCTGCAGCCTGGCCATGAGAACTTCCGCATGGACCACCAGGTATATGGCGTGTGCGCGGAGGGGATGTACACGGTGCGCACCATGTTCCTTACTTTTGTGCCGACCGGGCGATCGGCGGATGGGACATACGCGTTCTGGGCGCAGAAAGAAGCGTCATACCTGTCGCAGTGAGAAGGGCAGCGGAGGAACGAGCGGGCAAGCATCCCGCGGCGCCAAGCGGGAACCAGGCGGGGAGCCATGCCGCCGGCATGGGAAGGGCAGCGAAGGAACGGGAGTGAAAGCGTCCCGCGGCGCCGGGCGGAGACTGTCCGAAATCCCAAACACAGAATTGCCAAGTGGAGAATGGTATTAAAGATATACCGCTCGATAACGCAAAAGTGGAGACGCAAACGGATAGTAGCTCTCAATTAGAACAGAAAGTGGCGGATAATTGTTGTTGCGAAACAGTTTTCTCACAGTCTGGGGGAGGGGTACCTAGCGGGGGCGCCATGCCGCCAGCGCGAGAAGAGGAGCAAAAGAACGAGAGTGCAAGCATCCCGCGGCGCCAGGCGGGAACCAGACGAGGCGACATGCCGCCGGCAGGGGAAGGACAGCGGAGGAACAGGCGCGGGAAGGAGGGCGTTGGGAAGTGCCTCATAAAGGGAAAAACAGGACAAATCAAAAAATCTCTCTCAAATGCCGAGGATGCCCGATGGAGGAGGGAAGAAATAAGGTCATCCGTCCAAGGAAGGAGGCACTTTCCAATGCCCTTCTCAGGGGACGCCTCACGGTAGAGGCCTCCTTGGCCCTTCCTATCTTCATATTCCTGATGGCGATGATCCTGTTCCTCTTCGTGATGATGCGGACACAGTATTTGGTGGGGAATTGCCTGGACCGCGCGGTGTCGGATGTTTCTTTGATGAAGGGGATTTCCGGCGATGAGGCGGCGGGCCTGACAAAGGCGGCGTTTTACAGGGAGCTTTCGGCACAGGGAGTCCCATTGTCCTACGTGGAGCTAGGCGCCGCGGGCTTTTCGTGGAAGGGCATGAAGGCGGACGCAAGCTATATTGACGCGAAGGTGTCTTACCGCGTCCGGTTCCCCATCTCGTTTTTTGGCGTAAAGAGCATGGCGTTTTCCAACGGGCGCAGGATGCACCGCTGGACGGGCGAGAACGGCGCCGGAAGCAAGGATGGGGACGTGGAATGGGTGTATGTCACACCGACCGGGACCGTGTATCATTCCAGCAGGGATTGCACGTACTTAAAGCTGTCAATCACGCCCGTGAGCTCCGCGCGGCTGGGGCGCGATTTGGGAAAATACCTCCCCTGCGCCCTTTGCGTGAAGGGTGGGAAGCCGGGGGCGACGGTTTATGTCACGGACGAGGGGGATTGCTATCACAACCGGATAAACTGCAGCGGGCTGAAGCGGACGGTTTACATGATAAGGAAAGACCAGGCCGGCACGAGGCGGCCATGCACGAGATGTGGAGGGTAAGGATGCAAAAATATGTGATGTTGGGCCTTTTGGGGCTTTGTTCCTGGGAGGATATCCGGAAAAAAGAGATTGCGGTGGTTCCAGTCCTGTTATTTGGGGTCCTGGGCGTGCTGCTTCATTTGGCGTTCCCCGAGTTCTCGGCATACAGCATGCTGGCGGGGATTTTGCCG
>CAZOLD010000010.1:4815-19246 GCA_964580595.1 uncultured Eubacterium sp. | reverse complement strand
CTGCTTGCAGTCCGATCCGCATGGACATTAGCGACGCTACCCCGTACAAGGGCGACAGCCCGGATTGCGAATCCGTGGGCTTTCAACCATGGCGATGCCCCGCATGCGGGGCATGGGGGTTTATGCCGGGGAGGGAGATGCCCTGGCCGCGGGCGCGGCGGGGAACCGGAGCAGGGCCGTCGCCGCGCCTTTGCGCGGGACGGGATAGGAAAGGCAGGCTTGGGATGGCATGGGGCTTTGGAGGCAGATGAAGGAAGAATTCGAGGTCATAAGGGAGCGCGATCCGTCCATCAAGTCCCTGTGGGAAGTGCTGCTGTACCCGAGCTTCCAGGCGATGCGGAGCTACCGCAGGGCCCACAGGCAATACCAGAAGGGGCATTACTTCCGTGCCCGCCGGATTTCCCAGCGGGCGGCGCACAAGACGGGGATCGAGATCCATCCGGGCGCGGTCATCGGGAAGGGCTTCTTCATCGACCACGGGACCGGCGTCGTCATCGGGGAGACGGCGGTCATCGGGGACAACGTGACGCTTTACCAAGGAGTGACGCTAGGTGGCACGGGCAAGGAGGAAGGGAAGCGCCACCCGACGCTTTGCGACAACGTGATGGTCAGCGCGGGGGCGAAGGTCATCGGCTCCTTCACGATCGGGGAAAACAGCAAGGTCGGCGCGGGGAGCGTGGTGCTAGAGGAAGTGCCGCCGAATTGCACCGTGGTTGGCGTGCCCGGGCGAATCGTGAAGCGGGACAACATCAAGGTGCCCAGGAGCGACATGGATCAGGTGCATCTGCCGGATCCGATCATGGAGGACATTACGGTGCTGCAGCGCGAGAATTCGGCGCTTTGCAACCGCGTCATCGAGCTGGAGCGGGAGGTGCGCGCGCTTCGCGGCAGGCAGGAGGAAAAGGATGAAGGTATATAACACGCTCAGCAGGCGGAAAGAGGAATTCATCCCTTTAGAAGAAGGGAAGGTCAAGATGTATGTGTGCGGCCCTACCGTGTACAACCTGATCCATATCGGGAACGCGAGGCCCATGGTCGTCTTTGACACGGTCCGCAGGTACTTAGAGCATAAGGGTTACGAGGTGACGTACGTTTCCAATTTCACGGACGTGGACGACAAGATCATAAAGAAAGCGAAAGAGGAGGGCGTCCCGGCCCAGGAGATCGCGAGACGGTATATCGCGGAGTGCAAGGCGGACATGGCGGCCTTGAACGTGAGGCCCGCGACGGTGCACCCGTTAGCGACGGAGGAAATCGGCGGGATGATTGAGATGATCTCGGAATTGGAGCGCAAGGGATACGCCTATGCCTCGGGCGACGGGACGGTGTATTTCCGCGCGCGCCGGTTCAAGGGGTATGGCAAGCTCTCCCACAAGAACCTGGACGACTTGGAGGCGGGCCACAGGGAAATCCAGGTGGCGGGCGAGGAAAAGGAGGATCCTTTGGATTTCGTGCTCTGGAAGCCGAAGAAGGAGGGCGAGCCGTATTGGGAGTCCCCCTGGTGCGACGGGCGGCCGGGCTGGCATATCGAGTGCTCCGTCATGGCCAGGAAATATTTGGGTGAGGAAATCGATATCCACGCGGGCGGGGAGGATTTGATTTTTCCCCATCATGAAAATGAGATCGCGCAGAGCGAGGCGTGCAGCGGGAAGCCGTTCGCGCGGTACTGGATGCACAAAGGGTTTTTGAACATTGACAACCGCAAGATGTCCAAGTCCGGGGGCAATTTCCTCACGGTGAGGGAAATCGGGGAGGAATATGACCTGCAGGTCCTGCGCTTCTTCATGCTGAGCGCGCATTACAGGAGCCCGTTAAACTTCAGCGCGGAGCTGATGGAATCGGCAAAGAGCTCCTTAGAGCGGATCAAGAACGGGGCCAAGAACCTGAGGTACCGTTCCGGGCACGCGAAAAGGCAGGACATGTCGGACGGGGAGAGGCAGGCCTGGGAGGACAGCCGCTCCTTCCTGGAGAAATTCGAGGCGGCGATGGACGACGACTTTAATACGGCGGACGCCGTCAGCGCGGTGTTCGAGCTGGTGAAATACGCGAACACGCTGGCTGGGGAGGACGCGTCTAAGGAGCTTTCCGACCTGCTGCTTGGCAGGCTTGACGAGATGTGCGGGATCCTGGGGATCCTGACGGATGAGGACGAGGGCATCTTAGATGGCGAGATCGAGGAGCTGATTGAGGAGCGCCAGGCGGCGCGCAAGGCGAGGGATTTCGCCAGGGCGGACGAGATCCGGGATATCCTCTCAGGGAAGGGGATCTTGCTGGAGGATACCAGGGAAGGAGTAAAATGGAGGAAGGCATAAGCGGTTACATCCTTGGCAGGCTCGGCATGGATCGGGCGGACATCCGCACGTATTCTCCGCTGGTCCTAGCCTATATCGGGGACGCGGTCTTTGATTTGATCATCCGCTCCGCGGCGGTGGGGAAGGGGAATGCCCATGTGAGCGATTTGCACCGCCGCACCAGCAGGATCGTGAGCGCGCACGCGCAGGCTGTGATGGCGCGCGCCCTAGAGGACGTCCTGACGGGGGAGGAGAAGTCGGTTTTCCGGCGCGGCAGGAACGCCTCGCCCCGGACGATGGCCAAGAACGCGACGGTTTCCGATTACCGGCACGCGACGGGATTCGAGGCCTTGCTGGGATACCTGTACCTGGAGGATCGGATGGACAGGGTAATGGAGCTGGTTTGCCTGGGCTTGGAGCGTACCCATGCCGTCATTTGAGGCGCGGGTCTTTTTCTGGCGGGACGCGCTGCCGCCACGCGGCGGCCTTTTCGCGTTTCGCGCCTTGGCTCTGCGGCGGGCGCGCGGGGAAAGAGGGGAGGAGATGCGCCGTGCGTGAGGATGAATGGAGGATTGAGGGGCGGAACGCCGTGATGGAGGCATTCCGTTCCGGGAAGACGGTGGATAAGCTGTATGTGCTGGAGCGGTGCCAGGACGGGCCGGTCAGGGCCATCTTAGCGGAAGCCGCGAAGCAGGGGACAATCATAAGCCGCGTGCCGAAGGAGCGCCTGGATTCCCTTTCCGGGACGAAGAAGCACCAGGGCGTCGTGGCCTGCCTGGCCGCGTACGGGTATTCTGAAGTGGAGGACATGCTTTCCCGGGCAAAGGAGCGGGGGGAGCCGCCTTTCCTGATCCTGCTAGACGGCATCGAAGACCCGCATAACTTGGGCGCGGTCATACGGACGGCGAACCTAGCGGGCGCGCACGGGGTCGTCATCCCGAAGCGGCGCGCGGCGGGCCTTACGGGGGCGGTCGCGAAGGCCTCCGCGGGGGCCATTCATCATACCCCCGTGGCAAAGGTGACGAACCTTTCGACCACGATAAAGGAACTGAAGGAAAGAGGGCTATGGATTGCCTGCGCGGACGTGGGCGGGACGGTCATGTACGACTTGGACCTGAGAGGGCCTATCGCCCTTGTCATCGGGGGCGAGGGAGAGGGAGTCAGCCGCCTCGTGAAGGAGAATTGCGACTTTTGCGCGGCAATTCCCATGGCGGGGGACATCGATTCGCTGAACGCGTCCGTGGCGGCGGGGGTGCTGGCCTATGAAGTCGTGCGGCAGCGGCGCGGCTAAGGGCCCTTACGGGGGCTTGCGCGCGAAACGCCAGGAAACGAAAAACAAGAAGATGGAGATAGAGATAGAGGAAAAAACGAAAAAAGAACGAAAAAGGCTTCCGGGGCATTCCCCAAAAGCCTTTTCCGCTTGCAATAAAAGCTACCTAGCGGACTTGAACCGCCGACCTCATCCTTACCAAGGATGCGCGCTACCGACTGCGCCAAGGTAGCCCGACAACACGGATACTATACTATATCCGGGATGGCTTGTCAAGGATTTTCGGGGATGCGCTTTTCCTCACATTGCCAAGCGCCCGGATTCGTGCTATAATGCGTGATATGCGTTTGGGAGAAAGAGGACTGCGCCGTGGCGGCGTGGGCTTTCGTCCATGGTAGCGCCCCGCTTGCGGGGAATTGGGGTTTAGGATGGGAGGGCCTGACAGATGGCGTTCAAGGGGAAACGGACGGTTAAGGGGAAGGTTTCTGTATTCGTCACGATATGCATCCTGGTGATTATCTTCATGTTCCAGGTATGCAGCAGCGTCGTGGTGAACAACCTCCTGGAAAAAGACAGCAGGGAGGAACTGTCCATCTTCGCGAGGGACAGCGCCAGGACGATTGGCGAATGGATGGAGCGGCAGGCCGGGCTGCTCACGGAGATCAAGGACAGCCTTGAGTTCCATGGATATACCGATCATGAGAGGATCATGGATTACCTGGAGAAGAACCTCGCGGAGAACAGCGACGCGTTAATGTATTATGTTTGCTTTGCCTATGACAAGAGCGTCCTTCCAGCGGATCATTCCAAGCTGGATTTGGATCCGACCACCCGCGATTGGTGGAAGGAGGCGATGGCGGCCGGGGAGCTGGTCTACACGGCCCCTTACGTGGATTTCGCGACGGGGAAGATGATCGTGAGCATCGCGATCCCCTGCGAGATTGGCGGGAAGCAGGCGGCGGTCCTAGCGGACATCACGATTGACAGCATCGTTAAGATGATCGACGACGTCAGCGCGGCGGAGAACACGCAGGCATTCCTTCTCGCGGCGGACGGGTCCGTCGTGACGCATGAGAATCAGGATTTCCTGCCGAAGGAAGAGGGCAATACGATACTCACGGAGAAAGTGGGGCTAGACCTCGGCGCGAAGGACGTTCAGAAATTCACGGATTATGACGGGGAAGAGAAGTACGCGGCCGTCGCCACGGTGGCGGCGACGCATTGGACGGTCGGCGTGACGAGGGAAGTCAAGGTAATTTGGCAAAAGAGCATCAAAGCCATGTCCGGGATCATCCTTACTAGCGTGGTGCTGATGTTAGTTTCCATCGCGCTCCTTTTTGCCTTGGTGCGTTCCCTGTTAAAGCCCGTCACCGGCATCCAGCAGGCCATCGTGAACATCTCCGAGGGCGATTTCTCCACGCGCGTCGAGCGGGGCAAGGGAAAGGGCAAGGACGAGATAGGGATCCTGCAGGATGCCAGCGCCAAGCTCGTGGACACGCTTTTTGGCATTGTCGGGGACGCGAACAGGATCTTAAGCGGCATCGCCAAGGGCGACCTGACGGTAGAGGACATGGGCAGCTACCCGGGGGATTTCAACGAATTGTCGGAATCCATCAATGCCATCAAGGACCGGCTCAATTACCTTCTCATGGAAGTGCAGGGGGCGGCGGCCGGCGTCCTGGCAGGCTCAAGGCAGCTAAGGGGCGCGGCGGAAGCGCTCTCCGGCGGGACGGAATCCCAGTCGGATTCCATCCGCAAACTGGAAGAGGACGTGGAGGAAGTCGCGAGGAGCGTCCAGAGCAATTCCAGCCATTGCGAGGTGGTCAGGGAGAAGCTGGATAGCCTGAACAAGCTGATTGGCACCGGGAATGAGGAAATGACGGAGCTGTTCCATGTCATCGAGAGGATCGAGCAGATGTCTTCCGATATCAGGAAGGTCGTGGGCACGATAGAGTCCATCGCCTTCCAGACGAACGTGCTGGCGTTAAATGCCTCAGTGGAGGCGGCAAGGGCCGGTGAGGAGGGCAGGGGGTTCGCCGTGGTCGCGGAAGAGGTTGGGAGCCTCGCCTACAAGTGCGGGAACGAGTCAAAGCGGACCGCCGAATTGATTGACACCTGCCTGTCTTATGTCAGCCGCAGCCGGGAATCCGCGGAGAGGACCTATCACGTGCTAGGGGAGATCGTGGACGATTCCGCGGAAATTTCCGAGGCGTTCCAGGCGATCGCGGACGACACGTCGCGGCAGGCGAGTAGCGCGAGCGGGATCCAGAACGAGATCTTAAACATCTCGGGCGTCGTGGAGTCCAACATGGAAACGGCTGAGGAGACGGCGGATTCCGCGGAGACCTTGACGCGGCAGGCGGCGAAGCTAGACAGCCTCGTGAAGCATTTTAAGGTAGGGAAAAGGACGAGGAAAGATAAGGGGAGACGGTGATCCTAGGGGCCCGCGTGCCGTTCAAAAATCATTGCAAAAGGCATCGTGAAATGTTAGAATAGGAATAACGGGTAACTGTGAGGCACAGGGCAGTTACATCATGGAGAGGCAGGGAGAGGCCTTCGGGGAGGGCCGGATGCCTAGGAGGGAGACGCGAGATGGGAACATTGAAGGAACGGGCGCAGAGGACGGGCTACCGGGCGAGGGAGCAGGAAATAGACCGGGACAGAGACCGGGATAGGGATCGGGATCGGGACAGGGATAGGGAGCGCCGTTACCGCCCGCCAAAGGATGATTACCTGCAGCAGCAGATGGACGACTTCAAGGAGAGGGCAAGGCAGCTCCAGGAGATGATTGACGCGCGCCAGGACAGGGCGAGCGAGCTCGAGGAAGCCTTAGAGGAGAAGGAGGGGCAGATCCGCCGTTACCGTGACATGCTAGACTCAAGGGACGATGACGCGAGCCGGATGGCGGAGGAGATTTACGACCAGATTGACGGCATGATCGTCCGGGTGGACACGCAGCTCAAGGTCATGGACGAGACGATCAGCTGCGAGATCAATACCCTAAACGAGCGGATTTCCGAGCAGGTGGAAGAATTTAACAACAATTCCAAGCAGGGGATGGAAGCGATCGAGCAAACCGTGCGCAGCATCCCCGGGATGATCGAGGATAATTCCAAGCAGGAGATCGTGAGCTTGGCCAGGAGATGCAGGAAATGGGCCAGGGCGTGCGGGAGCTTGGCCAGGGGATGCGTGACTTGAGCCAGCAGATGGAGGGGATGCCGGAGCTTTTGGCGGGCGCGTCCCAAGGGCAGGCGGAGAAGCTGCAGGGGATGCTGGATGAGTTTTCCGGGAAGCTGGAGGCGTTCAAGCAGGAGCTCCTTTCCGCGCCGCAGGGGGATGACGCGGGAGTGGCGGAGAAGCTGCAGGGAATCGGCGACGAGGTTGGCAAGATTCCGGAGATGGCGAGCCGGGAGCTTTCGGGGAAGTTAGACGGCTTGAAGACGGAGCTGGGCGAGAAGGTCCACAGCGAGAACGTGAAGTGCTACCGGAACATCCAGGCTTCGATTGAGGAGCTGGAGCAGAGGATGTCGCCCGCCGGGGAAGGGGCGGACATCATGCAATCCATGAAAGGGTATTTCCGCAAGTCGCTCCTGTTAGCCGTCATCAACCTCCTTTGCTTGATCGGGGTCGCGGCGACCATTTTCTTCGTCCTGTAAGCCGCGTTTTGCCATTGCGGGGCGGGGAGCTCCGGCACTTCATTTTGCTCATGCGGAAGGGGGTGGAAGTTTCTGCCGCGCGGACGTCAGGGACGGCGGGCGCAGCCGCTTTCGGTTTCTTGCGCTCCCGGTTGCCTTGGTAGGCTGCGGGGCAGCGACGGTTTTGTATGGAACAGGATATGGAGAAGAGCGTGTGGGTGATCGGCCACAAGAATCCGGACACGGATTCCATTTGCGCCGCTATCGCTTACGCGGATTTGAAGAATAAGACGAGCGATGCCGGGTATGAGGCGAAGCGCGCGGGCCAGTTGAACGAGGAGACGAAATACGTGCTGGAACGCTTCGACGTCCCGGCTCCCGGATATGTCGCGGACGTGGGCGCGCAGGTCAAGGATATCGCCATACGCAGGACGAAGGCCATCAGCAGCCAGGTTTCCCTCAAGGTGGCATGGGAGATGATGAAGGAGCAGAACGTCGTGACGCTCCCGATCACGAACCGGAACGGCTTGCTGGAGGGCTTGATCATTACCGGCGACATCGCGACGTCTTATATGGATGTGTATGACAACCGGATTTTGGCGAAGGCGAGGACGCAATATAAGAATATCGCGGAGACGCTGGAGGGAGAGGTCGTAACGGGGAACGCCCACGGCTATTTCGTCAAGGGGAAGGTGGCGGTCGCCACGGAAAGCCCGGAGATGATGGAAGAGTACATCGAGGACGACGATCTGGTGATATTGGGCAACCGTTATGAGGTTCAGCTTTGCGCGATAGAGATGAATGCGAGCTGCATCATTGTCTGCTCCGGGGCCAAGGTTTCCAAGACGATACAGAAGCTTGCGGAGGATAAGGGCTGCGTGATTATCACGACGCATTATGACACCTATACCGTGGCCAGGCTGGTCAACCAGAGCATGCCGGTCCGCCAATTCATGCGCAGGGAGGGGCTTATCACGTTCGAGATGGACGAATACGTGGACGACGTGAGGGAGGTCATGTCGAGGGAGCGGCATCGCGATTTCCCGGTCCTGGAGGAGGACGGCACCTACGTGGGCATGATTTCGCGGCGCAACCTGCTGAACATGAAGCGCAAGCAGGTAATCTTAGTTGACCATAACGAGAAGGGGCAGGCGGTTGACGGGATCGACGAGGCGGAGATTTTAGAGATCATAGACCATCACAGGCTGGGCAGCCTGGAGACGATTTCGCCCGTGTTTTTCCGCAACCAGCCGTTAGGATGCACGTCCACGATCATTTACCAGATGTACCGGGAGAGCGGCGTGGCGGTTTCTACGCAGATCGCGGGGCTTTTGTGCTCGGCAATCATTTCGGATACCTTGATGTTCCGTTCCCCGACGTGTACGGAGGCTGACCGGCAGGCCGCGGAGGAGCTGGCCGCGATTGCGGGGATTCGCATCGAGGAGCACGCGAGAAACATGTTCCGCGCGGGGAGCAATTTCAAGGCCAAGACGGCGGAGGAAATCCTTTATCAGGATTTCAAGACGTTCCATACGGAAGAGATGGAATTTGCCGTGGCCCAGATTAGCGCCATGGGAGAGGGCGAGCTAGAAGAGGTCAAGGAGAAGCTGATGCCCTGTATCGCCAAGGTGCGGCAGGAGCGGAACCTTAACATGGTTTACGTCATGCTTACGAATATTTTGGAGGAGAACACGGAGCTTATTTTCGTGGGGGAAGACGCGAAGGAGATTGCGATGGGGGCGTTCCATGGGCACGCCGTGGACCGGGGCGACAACCTTTGGCTTGAGGGCGTGGTGTCCAGGAAGAAACAGCTGATCCCTGCGCTGATGCTAGAGCTGCAGGAGAAGGCGGGAGCTTCGGACTAGGATTCCCTTCATTCGCACGAGTTCACGATAGAGGGAGGGATTAGGATGGAAGTGTCATCATTATTTGATAACTTGAAGCTATGCCCCATCTGCCACATGACCTTGCCGGAGGATTATGAGGAGGAGCTGTGCCCGAATTGCTTGGAAAACCAGCTGTTCAGCCGGGTGAAGGACTTCATCCGGGAAAATGACGTGAACGAGTACGATGTGGCAAGGGAATTCCATATCTCGCGCGCGAAGGTGAAGCGGTGGATCTCGGAGGGACGGATCGAGTACAAGGAGCGCGACAAGGCAATCATAAGCGCCCGCTGCTCCAAGTGCGGGGCGCCGATCGCGTTCGGCAACCTGTGCCAGAAGTGCTATCGCGAGAAATTCCTCACGAAGGGCGGGTACGCGGCCTATGTGCCCAAAGATGGGACGGACGACAACCGCATGCGTTTCCTAGAGGACGACACGTCGTTCCGGGAGAAGATGAAGAAATAGGATGGGGAAGGTGTGCGCTTATTGCAGGAGCAGGTCCATCAAGTAGGCGTAAACGTCGTCCTTGCGTGTCCTCCAGTTCGCGCAGGCGGCTTTTGCCTGCTCCTCGGACGGCACGGACAGCGTCAGCTCCAGGAACGTGCGGCTTCCCTGCTTGATCCGGCAGCGGACGGCATAGTCATGGGAGGGCGTCTTGTAATAATCCGAGACGATGGAAACCTCTTCCCGCAGCCGCATCTTTTTTTCCTTGAAATAAGAGATTACGTCCTCCCTGATGGCAGGGGAGATCTTATCCGCGAAAAAGGCAAGGGTGTCCTTGCCTTCCTTTGTGAGATGGTAATGCGTGTTGCCGTGCACGGCCTCCTTGCGGATGAGGCCGGAGAGCAAGAGCTCGCTGATGGCGTATTGGGTGGTGAAATAATCCGTGTAATCCATCCCCAGCATGAAATCGACAATTTGCGTGTTTGTCAGCGGGAAGTCCACGCAATCTAGCATATATAATATCGTGATTTTGTATTGGGTCATGGATTCCGCCATTTCACGCGCTCCTTTTTCCGTGGCATTCCCGTCGTTCCCAAAGCCGCCCGACGTGTCTGCCCGTTCCCAAAGCCGCCCGACATGCCTGCCGTTCCCAAAGCCGCCCGTCGCGTCCGCCGCGTCCAAACTCGCCCGTCGCTCCCAAAGCAGCCCGACGCATTCGCCGCTCCCAAAGCCGCCCGACGCATTCGCCGCTCCCAAACCCGTCCGACGTGCCTTCCGCTCCCAAACTCGCCCGCCGCGGACACCGCTTCCAGAGCCACCTTCCGCTCCGAAACCCGCCGCCGCGTCCGCCGCTCGCAAAACCCGCCGCGGCCGGATCCCGCCGTCTGGCATCCCCATGGGGCGATCCTGTCGGCGCGGTCAGGCTTAGGGGTTCGCGGCAGGGGGGATTAATGGATGCAGGATTTGACGGCTTCGCTTACCGCCTCGGCCACGCGGGGGTCAAATGCCTCCGGCATGATGAAATCCTCGCGTAGCTCCCCCTCCGGGATGAGCCCGGCGATCGCCTCTGCCGCCGCTAACTTCATTTCTTCCGTAATCTTCGGCGCACGGCCCTCTAGTGCGCCCTTGAAGATGCCCGGGAAGGCGACGACGTTGTTGACCTGATTCGGGAAATCGCTCCTTCCGGTCCCCACGATCCGCGCGCCCGCCGCCTTAGCGGCATTGGGCAGGATTTCCGGCACCGGGTTTGCCATGGCGAACAGGATCGCGTCCTTTGCCATGGAGGAGACCATTTCCTCGCTCACGACGTTGGCCGCGGAGACGCCGATGAAGATATCGGCGCCCTTCAGCGCGTCGGCAAGCGAGCCCGCGCGCCCCGTTGGGTTCACGGCTTTCGCGATGGAACGCTTCGCGCTGTTCAATGTGGGGTCCTCCTCGCGCAGGATGCCCTGCCTGCCGCACAGGGTGATGTCGGGAAACCCGTAGGACAGCAGGAGCTTGGTGATCGCGATTCCCGCCGACCCCGCCCCGTTTATCACGATCCGGCAGTTTTCTTTCTTTTTTCCGACGACTTTCAGCGCGTTGATGATGCCCGCGAGCACGACGATGGCGGTCCCGTGCTGGTCGTCATGGAAGACAGGGATGGGGAGCATATCGTTCAGCCGTTGCTCGATCTCAAAGCAGCGCGGGGCGGAGATATCCTCTAAGTTGATTCCGCCAAAAGCGGGCGCAAGGTAGGCGACGGCCTTGATGATTTCTTCCGTGTCCTGCGTGTCCAGGCAGATCGGGACGGCGTTGACGCCGCCGAATTCCTTGAACAGGACGCATTTGCCCTCCATGACGGGCATGGCGGCCAAAGGGCCGATGTTCCCTAGCCCCAGCACGGCGCTCCCGTCCGAGACCACGGCTATCGTGTTCGCCTTCATGGTATAGGCATAGGCATCCTCCGGGTTCTTTGCAATCCTCATGCATGGCTCGGCTACCCCTGGCGTGTAGGCGAGGGCGAGATCCTCCCTTGTCTTGACCGGCGCTTTCGGCGTCGTTTCCAGCTTCCCCCTCCATTTTTCATGGAGCATGAGCGCTTTTTCATTTATGGTCATGGTGTTTTGCTCCTTTCCCCTTTGCGAAAAAATGCGCCATCGCGTCCCGCGGTGAGGCGCCTCAACCCCGATATCATACCATATCTTGAAAAGAAAAAAAATATGAATCAGGAAAAAAGAACTTTCTATTTGAGAAAAGATAGTGTATAATGAATCACGCTGTTATTGCGCCTTCCACGCTGAGTCATCGGCGCAAGTCATTGTCAGGTCTGACAGGGATTTTTCCGGGAAAACAATCTGTAAGGAGAGAAACATGAGAGAAAAGTATGAGAGCTTATCGGTGGCGGTATTGAGGGATGTGGCGAAAGCAAGGGGGCTTAAGAACCTTTCTGGCTTGAAGAAGAGCGAGCTGGTGGAACTGATGCTTCGGGAAGATGAGAAAGAAAAAGCCGCCGGCGCGACAGGCCCCGATAAGCAGGAGGAAAGGGCGGGACAGCCGGAGGGAAGAGGGAAGCGCATCGTCACGACGGACGGGATAGAGATTGACAACCCGGAATTGGACAGCGGCATCAGCGCGAATGGGATCCTGGAGGTGATGCCGGATGGATATGGGTTCATACGATGCGAGAATTACCTGCCAGGTGACCAGGACGTCTATGTCTCGCCTTCCCAAATCCGGAAATTCCGCCTGAAGACAGGGGATATCATATTCGGGAATACGAGGATCCGGACGCAGCAGGAGAAATTCAGCGCCCTTCTGTACATCCGGAGCATCAACGGGTACCATCCCTCCGATATCCTGAAACGGCCGAATTTCGAGGACCTGACGCCTGTTTTCCCGAATGAGAGGATCCGGCTGGAGATGGACAGGTCGTCCGTGGCGATGCGCATCATGGATGTGGTTTCCCCGATCGGGAAAGGGCAGCGCGGCATGATTGTTTCCCCGCCGAAGGCGGGGAAGACCACGCTAATCAAGCAAGTGGCGAAGTCCGTGAGCCGGAAGAACCCGGACATGCACCTGATTATCCTGCTGATTGACGAGAGGCCGGAAGAGGTGACGGACATCAAGGAGGCCATCGAGGGGAGGAACGTGGAGGTCATCTACTCCACCTTTGACGAGCTGCCGGAGCGCCATAAGCGCGTGTCCGAGATGGTGATTGAGCGGGCGCGGCGCTTAGTGGAGCATAAGCAGGACGTCATGATCCTGCTTGACAGCATCACGCGGCTGGCCAGAGCCTATAATTTGACCGTCCCGCCAAGCGGGCGCACGCTCTCCGGCGGCCTTGACCCTGCCGCGCTGTACATGCCGAAGCGCTTCTTTGGCGCGGCAAGGAATATCCGCGAGGGAGGGAGCCTCACGATCCTAGCGACCGCCTTAGTGGATACGGGTAGCCGGATGGACGACGTCGTGTATGAGGAATTCAAGGGGACAGGCAACATGGAGCTGATTTTGGACCGGAAGCTTTCCGAGAGAAGGGTCTTCCCCGCCGTGGACATCGTGAAATCCGGTACCAGGAGAGAGGATTTGCTTCTCAACCGCGAAGAGATGGAGGCGGTGGAAGTGATGCGCCGCGCGATCAACGGGATGAAGGCGGATGAGGCGGTGGAGAGCATCTTGAACCTGTTCGTGCGCACGAGCAATAACCGCGAGTTCTGCCAGATGGTCAAGAAGACGAAGCTCGTGTGAGCTTTCCCCGCGAACCTTCCCTCGGCCATCGCCGGACGCGGCGGAGTCCGGGGTTATCCCGCCGCCTTGACCTCCTTCCAGAGGATGTTGTAGTTCGCGGTCGCGGCGTCGTCTAACGCCTTTAGTATCTCGCAGTTATCCAGGACTTCCTTGGGCGGGAAGATGGTCGTGTTCTCCCGGATGTCCGCGTCTAGGGCCTCTTTCGTCTTGAGGTTCGGCGTCGCGTAATATACATAGTCGAAATTTTCCATGGAGATATCCTCGCGGCAGAGGAAATTCAGGAATTTTTCCGCGTTCGCGACATGGTTGGCACTTTTGGGGATGATCCAGGAGTCAATCCACATGTTGGAACCCTCCTTTGGCACGGAAAAGGCCAGGTCGCTGTTATATTCCAGCGCAAGGCCGGCCTCTCCGGAATATACCACGGCCATGGCCGCGTTCTCCGCGATCATCTCATCTTGCGCCTCGTCCACTAAGTAGGAGTAGACCAGCGGCTTTTGGGCGATCAGCAGCTCTTTCGCTTCCTCTAGCTGGCCCTCGTCCGTGGTGTTTAGGGAATACCCCAGGATTTTCAAGGCGACCATGAAGGAGTCGCGGACGGAGTCGGACATGATGATTTGCCCGGAGTATTCCGGATCCCATAAGATTTTCCAGGAGTCTGTTTTGGATTCGTCTACCATTTTCTTGTTGTAGAGGATCCCGACCGTGCCGAAGAAATAAGGCATGGAGTATTTGTTCTCCGGATCAAAGGACTGGGAGAAATCAAAATAGGTTCGGTCCAGGTTCTTAGAGAGGGGGATGTGGCTAAAATCCATCTCCAGCGCTTCCCCTTCCTGTATCATTTTCTCCACCATGTAGTCCGAAGTGCAGATCAAGTCATAGTCGATAGCCCCCGCGCGGTATTTCGTGTACATATTTTCCGGGGTGACATACTCCTCATATTCCACCTCGATCCCGGTTTCTTCCTCGAATTGCTCAATGGCTTTCGGGTCAATGTATTTCCCGTAATTTAGGATGGTCAGCGTGTTCTCCCCCGCGTCCTTGCCGCACCCCGTAAGGGAGAGCATGAACGCGAAAAATAAGGCGGGGATCCCGGCCTTCATTATTCCGATTCCTGCTTTCCTTCCTTCCTTCCCTCTCATTCGCACCATCTCCCTTTTAGCCGCCTTCCATCTTTCCCTG
>CAZOLD010000010.1:2082-4715 GCA_964580595.1 uncultured Eubacterium sp. | reverse complement strand
TTGCTTTCAGCCGCGTTCCTCCGTCCTTACGGATCCTGTTTTTCCTTTGCCGCCGGGCCGAAATTCATGAGAAGCACGAGCGCTAAGGCAATCAGGAACAGGATAGTGGAAAGCGCGTACATTTCCGGGCGGATCCCCTTGCGCATTTCCGTATAAATCATCGTGGAGAGCGTATTGACGCCCGCGCCTTTCGTAAAATAGGTGACGGAGAAATCGTCTAAGGACATCGTCATGGCCATCAGGAAGCCGGAGAGCACGCCGGGAAGGATCTGGGGCCACGTGATTTTATAAAAGGCGTACAGCGGCGTCGCCCCTAAGTCCAGCGCTGCCTCATATGCCGTGCGGCTCTCCTGCTTTAGGCGCGGCAGGACGTTTAGGATCACGTAGGGGATGTTGAACGTGATATGGGCGATGAGCACGGTGTTCAGGCCGAGCCGCGTGAACCGCACGAAAAGGAGCATCAGGGAGATGCCCGTCACGATGTCGGCGTTGAGCAGCGGGATGTTGGCGACGCCGATCAGGATGGCCTTCCCGCGCTTTTTCATGGCGTCTATGCCGATGGCCGCCATCGTCCCTATGACGGACGCGATTAGGGCGGACCCTAAGGAGATGAAAATCGTCGTCCAGAAGGCCTCCATGATCGAGCTGTTGGAAAAAAGGCTGCGGTACCATCGAAACGTGAGCCCTCCCCATTGGACCTTGGACTTGGAATCGTTGAATGACAGCACGATGAGCACGCCGATCGGGAGATAGAGAAACAAAAAAATAAAAACAAGGTATAATTTATATAATTTTTTTAGCATAATCCAATGTCTCCTTTGTCCCCGCGCGCGTTCATCAAGGCCATGCTTGCGATGACGAACACCATCAGCACGAGGGACAGGCCGGACCCTAGGTTCCAGTTGTACTCTTGGATGAAAGCCTGCTCAATGACGTTCCCGATCAGCAGCACCTTGCCCCCGCCCAGGAGATCCGAGATGGCAAAGGACGTCAGAGCGGGGACGAACACCATGATGACTCCGCTAACGACACCCGGCATCGTAAGGGGCAGGATGACCCGGAGGAAGACCGTCACGCTCCCGGCGCCCAAATCCCTGGCTGCCTCTAGGATGCCCGTGTCAATCCGGGTGAGGGAATTGTAAATCGGGAGCACCATGAACGGCAGGAAATCGTAAACCATGCAGAACACGACGGCGAACGGCGTGTTCATGACGTCTAGGGCGGGCAGGCCAAGCGCGCCTAGCAGCATGTTGATGACCCCGTTGTTGGAGAGGAGCATCTTCCAGGCCAGGATGCGCAGCATGAAATTCATCCACATGGGCAGGATGAAGAGGAACACGGCGAACCCCCGCTTTTTCCCGTAGAGCGCGTGGAGCGCCATGGCTAGGGGATAGGAGAGCGCCAGGCACGCGATCGTGCAGATTAGCGCAAGCTCTATCGAGAGGATGAGCGATTTCATGTGCACGGACGCAAAAATTGAAGTTACATTTAATAAAGTCGGGTCCCCGCTCGTGGTCGTGAACGCGTAGTACAGGATGATGGCGATCGGGAGCAGGACGAATCCCGCCATCCACAGGGCATAGGGGCCCGCGAGGAGCTGCCGCTTCAGGTTACGCATCGGTTCCCACCGCCCTTTCGTCGCTAGATTCCGGCTTGTTCATGATCTGTATGTTGAAAGGATCCACGCGGATGCCCACGTGCTCGCCGACGGGGTGCATCTGCGTGGTCTGCGCCAGCCATTCGTAGCCGTTGGCCAGGATCCCGATCTCCCAGTGGACCCCCTTGAAAATTAGGGAGGTGACGTCCCCTTCCAGCATCCCGTCCTGGGGCGGCACGAGTTCCACGTCCTCCGGGCGGATGACGACGTCTACCGGCTTCCCGCTCCCGAACCCCTCGTCCACGCAGGGGAAATCCACGCCCAATATCCGCACGAGGCGGTCCCGCAGCATGATCCCGTCCATGATGTTGCTTTCCCCGATGAAATCCGCCACGAAAGCGTTGCATGGCTCGTTGTAGATATCCTGCGGCGTCCCGATCTGCTGGATATAGCCCTGGTTCATGACGACGATGGTGTCGGACATGGTAAGCGCCTCCTCCTGATCGTGCGTCACGTAAACGAACGTGATGCCCAGCTCGTTTTTCAGGCGGATCAGCTCATATTGCATGTCCTGGCGGAGCTTTAAGTCCAGTGCGCCCAAAGGCTCGTCCAGGAGCAGGACTTTTGGCTCGTTGACGATGGCGCGGGCGATCGCGATCCGTTGCTGCTGCCCCCCGCTTAGGGAGTCGACGGAGCGGTCCTCAAACCCCTCCAGGTTCACGAGCCTCAGCGCGTACTTGACCTTGTCCTCGATATAGGCCTTGCTTTTTTTCTTGACCTTCAGGCCGAAGGCGATGTTTTCCGCGATTGACATATGGGGGAAGAGGGCGTACTTTTGGAACACGGTGTTCAGCTGGCGCTCGTTGGGGGGCAGGTCCGTGATGTCTTCCCCGTCGAAAATGACGCGCCCCGCGTCCGGCTGCTCGAACCCGCCGATGATGCGAAGCGTCGTGGTCTTGCCACATCCGGACGGCCCTAAGAGCGTCAGGAACTCATTTTCCCTGATGTAGAGGCTCTGGTCGTCTAAGACCACTTG
>CAZOLD010000010.1:0-2072 GCA_964580595.1 uncultured Eubacterium sp. | reverse complement strand
AGTAGGCCTGGGTTTCCGAGTATCCCGCCGCGATCAGGTCGTCTAAGACCACTTGCTTGCCAAAGGATTTGGTGATGTGCTGTAGGTCGATCAGTCGCTTGCTCATGTAAGGTAATCCTCCTGTAGGCGTGACGCCGGCATGGCCTGCGCGCCCGTTAGGGACGCGGGGTGGGCACCCCGCGGGCTAGAAACTCGGGGGCGAGCTGATCCATAAGACGACAGCTTCCTCCTCCGTCGGGTTTTCCAGGTAATGCTGCTTGACAGACTTGAAATAAAAGGATTCGCCCTGCCTGACCATGAAGGCCTCCTGCCCGTGGCAGAGCCGCACGGACCCCTCTAGCACATATCCGAATTCCTCCGCCTCGTGGGGGAGGTGGCGCTCCGATTTCCCATGCGGGTGCAGCGTCAGGAGGACGGGCTCCATCTCGTTCTTTTGCGCGTTGGGGACTAGCCATTGGACGGAGTGCCTTAGGCTTTCCGATTCCTTCTTGAAATAGTCGTCCCGTCTAAAGACGATTTGCTCCGGCTCCGGGCTTGAGAAAAATTCCGCCGGGGTGGTGCCCAGGCATTGAATGACGTCTAAGAGCGTCCCGACGGAAGGAGATTTCAGGTTGTGCTCCAGCTGGGAGATGAATCCCTTGGAAAGCTCGCTGCGGTCGGCAAGCTCCTGCTGCGTCAGGCCATATTGGATGCGCAGCTCTTTTATGCGGCGTCCGATGTCCATTTTCACTCATTCCTTACTGACAGTGAATTTTCTGTTTAATATTGTTAAACAGTATGGTATAATATTATAAGGGGAAATTTCAAAATGTCAATAGATATGTCGCATTGGGCATTCGGAGGTGGAAGGGAATGGTTGACCTGCACGCGCACTCTACGGAATCTGACGGCACGCTCTCGCCGGAGGAGCTGATCCTGCTTTCGCGCGACGTCGGCCTGTCCGCTGTCGCCCTCACCGACCACGACACGGTGAGGGGGCTGCGGGAGGCGCGCGACGCCGCAGAGAGAATCGGGATGGAATTCGTGCCCGGGATAGAATTTTCCACGCACGTCCCCGGGCATGAGATCCATATCCTGGGATATTACATGGACGACACGGATCCGGCTTTCCTAGCGAAGCTAGACGAGATTGTAAGGAGCAGGGACGTTAGGAACGAGAAGATGGCGTCGCTGCTGCGAAAAGAAGGATTTGACGTCACGATGGGGCGCCTTTACGAGGAATATCCCGGGAGCGTCATCACGCGGGCGCATTTCGCGCGCTATTTAGTGGAGCACGGGTTCGTGAGGGACCGGGAGGCCGTGTTCCGGGAATACTTAGGAAATGGCTGCCGCTGCTACGTCCCGCGGGAGAGGCTTTCCCCGCCCGAGGCAATCCGCCTCATCCGGTCGGCGGGGGGCCTCGCGTTTTTCGCGCATCCGGTCTTATGCCACATGGGGGAAGGGGAATTGGAACAATACGTGACGGAATGGGAAAAAGAGGGGTTAAGCGGGATAGAGGCCATCTATCCTTTGAACGGGGAGGGGGATGAGGCGATGCTATCCTCCCTTGCCGCGAGGCACGGCCTGCTCATCAGCGGCGGCTCGGATTTCCACGGCGCCAACAAGCCGGGGATCCGCTTAGGCACTGGCCTGGGGAACCTTTGCGTGCCGGACGAGGTCTTTTTTTCCATCCGCCGCCACGCGAAGCACCCCGCTTAGGCGCGGGCCGCGAGCCCGCGGGCCGCTGACGCGGGAGGGCCGGTTGCCCGTCCGGCTTCCCGTCTGGGGAATTCCTCCCCGATTTTCCCGAAAATGCTTGACTTTCCGGGAAAAACATGATAGAGTTTGCCTGTTGTCAAAAACAAGTAGGGTATCCACTCTCACCTTAGCACAATCGCGTGACTAATGGTTCATGACTCCGAGGCTGCCGCGGCTCGCGCCGCCGGCGCGTTGATGGTAAAAGTGGATAGTCTGCCTATCCACTTTTTATAATGTTACTATGAAAGCCCTGTCGCAATGTTCATGCGGATGGACTGCTTGCAGTCTAATCCGCATGAACACTAGCGACGCTACCCCGTATGAGCAAGTAGGGC
>CAZOLD010000009.1:16591-20564 GCA_964580595.1 uncultured Eubacterium sp. | reverse complement strand
CCAAGCTAGCAACTAGTATAATCCTTTTCCCTGCTTCTTGCAAGGAGTAGTTTCGCCACGTCCGGCATCCCCCCGCCCGCGCCCCGAAGCCTGCTCACTCGCTAAAATACCTGTCAAAAACCTGTTTGGCCACCGGCACCGCCACGCCGCTGCCGGAACCGCCATTTTCCACGATCACGGTGACCACGATGGACTTTTCCCCCGCGGAGGCATATCCCGTGAACCAGGCGTGGCTCTCCTCCTTGTCGCTGCTGAATTCCGCCGAGCCCGTCTTCCCGGCTGCCGCGTAAGGCTGCCCGCTCAGCGCGGATCCCGTTCCGTTGCTCACGACATAGGACATGAGTTCCTGCATCTTCGCGGCCTCCTCCGTGTCAAGGAGCGCGCCATATATGGACGGGCGGTAGGTTTTCACCGTCACGCCCTTGTAATTTTCCGAATGGTCTATCACGTACGGCTTCATCAGCACGCCATTGTTCGCGATTGCCGACGTGATGAGCGCCATGTGCAAGGGCGTCACCAGGGTCTTCCCCTGCCCGATTGCCGTCTGGGCCACCTCCTCGTCGCTAGAGGACGCGTCTAACTCGAAGCTGCTGCGGTTGCTTGGATATGACGTGGGGAGCTTTTTCTGGAACAGCATCTGGCTGCACAGCTTGGAAAACGCCGCCCTGTCAAGCCCGAGCCCGATATTCGCGTAGGACGTGTTGCAGGATTGGGCGAAGGAATCCGCCAAGCTCTCCGTGCCATGGACGGAATTCTCATAACAATGAAGCTCCGCGGACCCGACCGTGAGGCTTCCCGTGCACTCATAAGAATAATCCTGGTAATCCGGGTTCTCCCGCAAATATTCCAGCGTCGTCAGGATCTTGAACGTGGATCCGGGCGGATACAGCCCCTGTGTGGCGCGGTTGACAAGGACGGAGCCGCTGCTGTCCGTATTGGCGATGATGCTGTCCCATTCCTCCGATATCGTGTTGGGGTCAAAATCCGGCTTAGAGACCATCGCGAGCAGCTTGCCGGTGGATGGCTCTAGGGCGACTAGGGCACCGCGGTTTTCCCCTAAGGCCTCGTATGCCGCCTCCTGAAGCCCGTAATCCAGCGTCGTGACGACGTTGTCCCCCTGGTTCTTGTCCTCGCGGATCCCGTTCACCACGCGCTCTAAGAAAAACGCGTGCGACCTTAGCAGGCTGAAATTCGCGAAAGATTCCAGGCCCGCCTTCCCATTGCTGCCGTAGCCGACGGCATGCGCGAACATCCTGCCGTAGGGATATTGCCTGGTCTCGCTCCCATCCTCCGCCACCACGGTCTGCGCGAGCGTCTTGCCGTCCGCGGAGCGGATCTCCCCCCTTATCACATGCTCCTCGAACGTGTTCTGGCGAACATTGTAGGGGCTGTTGATGAAATCCTCGCTTCGGAATATCTGGAAATAGGCAAAATACCCGATGAGGGCAATAAAAATGCCAACGAACAGGTAGGTGATGAACGCGAACTCCCGGTTATTGGATGTCTTGGACTTTCGTCCCGTGGATCGTTCTTTCATGGGATTTGATGCCCCCTTTCCGCTTTCCGCCGCTTTTTTTCTTCGCTCCTTCCTCACTTTCTTCCTTCCCCCGCAGCAAATACAAGCCTTGGATGATGGAGAAAATGATCATGGTGCTTAGCAGCGAGCTGCCGCCATAGCTGACAAGCGGCAAGGTAACGCCCGTGGACGGAATGAACTTGATGTCGCCGCCGATGGAAAGGAATACTTGAAACCCGTAAATCGTGCCTAAGCCCAGCGCCAGCAGCTTATAGAAGGAATCTTTCATTTGCATCGCGATATTGAGAAACATCA
The DNA here is from genome assembly GCA_964580595.1 of uncultured Eubacterium sp. GTDB lineage: Bacteria > Bacillota > Clostridia > Lachnospirales > Lachnospiraceae > Petralouisia. The sequence goes on along the minus strand of CAZOLD010000009.1, from coordinate 18,733 downwards.
AGAAGCAGCTCACGCATACGAGGATGAGGCACACCGCGAATATCCCGCCCAATTCTTCCGAAATCGCGGAAAAAATAAAATCCTGCTTCACCTCCGGGATCTTATAGGGCATGCCCTGCGTCAAGCCCATGCCGAACCATCCCCCCGTCCCAATGGCAAATAGGGAATTGGCGACCTGGTTCCCTTCATTCTCAAAAACGGATTGCGAGGCCAAAGGGTCCTTCCAGGCTACCACGCGCACGCGCACATGGTTGAACAGGAAATATGCCACGACGGACGCGGCGGACCCCGCAAGCAGGCCGCCCGCGAAATAGGAAATCTTGCGGGTCGCCACGTAGAGCATGACCAGGTACGTGACGAAAAAGATCAGCGCCGCGCCCAGATCCCTAGAGAGCACCAGGATGATGACATGCGCGGCCGCCACCGCCGTCGCCTTGGCCACCTGCAAAAATTCCGTGGATTCGTAGAACATCGAAGCGACGAAAAACACGAAAAGGATCTTGATGAATTCCGATGGCTGGACGGATATCCCCGCCACGGAAAAAGAGAGCTTCGCCCCATGCGAGACCGCGCCTAGCACCGCCACCACGCCCAAAAGCGTAATCCCCGCCACCGCGTAAAACCACGCGAAATTGCGAAGCGCCCGAATCTTGCTGATGGAAAACGGGATCAGCAGCGTGACCGCGGAGGAGGCTACGGCAATCCAGAACTGCTTGACGGCATGCTCGTAAGAAAGCCTGGTAAGCATGACGAACCCGATGCACATCAGCATGCACATGTTATTCACGACCAGCTTGGACGCCCTCCGGTAGAAAATCGCATAGCAAAGCTGGATCGCCGTGAAGAACACCACTTGCTCCAGATAAAATTTCAAAAGGTCCGCGCTGGGCGATGACAGGAAAAGGACGGCATACGCGTTAAGATGGAACAAATAGAGATAAATGACCTGTTTTCTGTATTTCCACACCTGGTCTTCCGGATCGACCCCTCTTTTCAACGAGGAAAAGCATTGGTAAGCATACATCGCGATCAGGATGATCATCGTGTATTTCGACAATTCCGTGATTAAGTGTACCATTCTTATTCTACCCCTCGTTTCCAATGGCCGTTCGTATAATCCCGAATGGCACTCCCGCAGGCCGTCTCGCCGTCCCCCGCTGCTTCCCGGTAAAGCGCGAATACCGTTTCCATCTCCTCCCCGCCTTCCGTCGTGAAGGAAATCCGAACCCCATCGGGGCGGCACGCGCAAGCTTCCCGGTAATGGCCAAACAGGGAAAGCGGGCTGGAATTATAGATGACATTATAGCAGTCACGGCACCGGTTCCTGACAGGGAACCGTTTCCCATAACGGTCCTGCAGCCAAAGGACTCCCTCCGCCCGGTCGCAGGCCCCAGTATTTTTCCTCAGGCATTGCGCGCTCACCATCAGCGGCTGCCTGCCGTACAACTGCATCTCGCTGTTCGTGCAGTCATATTTCCTTAGCTCCCCCGCGTTCAGCTCGACGGGGACAGCCGCCCGTCCCAGGGAAATGCTACCAATCATCCCTAGGGCAGCCGAGGAATAGGCATACAGGCCATAATCCCCTTGCACTTTCCCTGGATCCACCCCTCTTTCCTTTAAGAAGCCCAGGCTGTCATAATTTCTTGCCAGGAAGCCATCCGCCCCGGACAACGAATCCCAGCGCGACAAATGCCAGGCTGCCGTTCCCATCCGGAACACGTAGGGAAGCGCCAGCCAGCATTCCTTCCCCGCCTCGTGGGCGAGCTTCAAATATCCCGCGAGCCGCGGGCCAAAATCTTTTTCGGGAATCGAGGCCTCCTCCAGGTAAACCCGCTCCACTTCCGGCTGCCGGATCGCGAAAAGGAACTGCTCCCTAGTCTCCGTAAGGACACGTAGCCGCGGGCCCGAATCCCTGGCCACGCCCTCCCGGCGCGGGTTCGCGCCTTCTGCGGCGCCGCCTTGCCAAGGCAGCCCAGAATCGGGAACGGCGCCATCCCGCCGGTACCGGGATAAGATCTTAAAGGAGAGCCTCTCTGTCGCGTCCCTCCTAATCCGGTTCAAATCCCCGGCAGGCAGGAAAATGCCGTCCTCTAAGTCTATTTCCAGGGAATCAAGGCAAAATGGCGTATTGCCCATCTTCCC
>CAZOLD010000009.1:1634-16491 GCA_964580595.1 uncultured Eubacterium sp. | reverse complement strand
CCCGCAGGAAGTCCAAATACTTCCGGTAAATCCTCGTAACCCCGGCGGCATATCCGGGCTGCCTCATGCGCCCCTCAATCTTAAAGGAATATACGCCGCTTTCCGCCATCCGCGGCAAGAGGCTTATGGCGCACAGATCCTTGGGGCTTAGCAGGTACTCCCCTTCCTTCGCGGCTCGCGCCTTCCCCGCGTCCGGGTTGCCCGCAATCCGGTATGGCAGGCGGCAGGGCTGGGCGCACCTCCCGCGGTTGCCGCTCCTTTCGCCGACCATGCTGCTGAATAAGCATTGCCCCGAATAACAATAACAGAGAGCCCCATGCACGAAGCTCTCGATCTCCGCCCCCGTTTTCTTGTGGATATCCGCAATCTCCGTTAGGGAAAGCTCCCTGGCCGCCACGATCCTGCTGCACCCCGCGTCTAGGAGCAGCCGCGCGCCGCAAGCTCCCGCGATTCCCATCTGCGTGCTGGCATGTATGGGAAGCTTTGGAAAGTTCCTCCGCACCAATCCCAAAACCCCGATGTCCTGCACGATGACGGCGTCAAGCCCCGCTTCGTAAAGCGGTCCTAAATATGCGGGCAATTCGGCGATCTCCGCGTCTTTGAGCAGCGTGTTCACCGCCAGATAGAGCCGCTTCCCCCTCAAATGCATGTAGTCGATTGCCTCTAGCAATTCCTCCTCCGTGAAATTCGTAGCGGACGCCCTGGCGCCAAAGCGCTTTCCCGCCGCGTACACCGCATCTGCCCCCGCCTCGGCCACCGCCCTCAGCATCTCGAAGGATCCCGCCGGCGCCAAAAGCTCCAATCCCTTATCCCGGCTTGACATAAGGGTCATCCTTCATGGTCCGGCGAGGCGCCATTTTGGGGCTGCGCATCCTTTGCCGCCGGCGTTCCGGAACTGGCTTCCTGCTTCGCGTCCCCTGCCGTCTGCGCCCCGGATCCCGCTTTCTGCTTCGCGTCCCTAGCCGCCTGCGCTTCCTTAAACTTGTCCATCCCGCTTGGGCCGTGATCCGGCGTGGCCGCCTGCCCCTTGACCTTGCCTAGGAGCGCGTCCTCTAAGGCAGCCTCCAGCCTCGCCTTGTTCAAGAGGAGCTCCCGGTTCTCCCTCTCTAAGTCCGTCGTCGCCTTGTCGCTGCTCTCCTCCTTAATCTGCGCGGAAATCAAATCATGCTTGAGCTCATATATCTCCTTGTCGCGTTCCTTCAAGTCCTGCTCCAGGCGCTCCGCCTGCTCCTTTGCCTTGAAATAATCGTCCGCGATATTCAGCTCCACCAAGGTAGCCTTCATGTCCACTGGGAAACGCCGGAATTGCTCCATTTCGTTAAATTCGTTGATCTTATTGTTGATATAATTCGCCACTTTCTGCAAGTAGCTCTCGCTTTCATATCCGCTTAATGTATAGATCTTCCCGCCGATCAAGACCTCGGCATTGGTTTTCGTAGACATAAGACCATCCTCTCCCGGCATCTCGCGCCATCTTGCCTTTCCCTTGGCATCCCTGCCTATCCTCTTTATCTCAAAAGCCGTCCCCCGCCGGCCGCCCTTTCCATTATAACGATTTTCTCTTAAAAAACAATACTATTTCTCAATCCCGAAATGCCCGTAGGCAAAATCCGTCACCACGCGTCCCTTCGGCGTGCGGTTAATGAACCCGTTCTTCACAAGGTAAGGCTCATACATCTCCTCGATAGTCCCCGGATCCTCCCCTAACGCGGCGGCAAGGGACTCAAGCCCTACCGGGCCGCCATGGAACTTCTCAATCATTGCCATCAGGATATTCCTGTCGTTTTGGTCCAGCCCGAATTTGTCGACTTCCAGCAAATCCAGCGCGAAGGCGGCGACTTCTTCCGTAATGCGGCCATCATATTTTACCTGCGCGAAATCCCGCACGCGCTTTAACAAGCGGTTTGCCAGCCTGGGCGTGCCCCGGGAACGCCGCGCTAGCTCCGACGCTCCCGCCATGTCAATCTCGACCTCAAGCTTGGCGGCGGAATGGAGGATGATTTCCCTCAGCTCATCCGGCGTGTAAAAATCCAGGTGCTGCACGACGCCGAAGCGGTCGCGCAAGGGGGCGGACAAGAGCCCCGCCCTGGTCGTCGCGCCGACTAATGTGAAGCGGGGCAAATCCAGGCGGATGGAACGGGCCGCCGCGCCTTTCCCAATCATGATGTCAATCGCGTAATCTTCCATCGCGGGGTAAAGGACCTCCTCCACCTGCCGGTTCAGTCTGTGTATCTCATCCACGAAAAGGAGATCCCCTTCGTTGAGGCCGCTTAGGATGGCCGCCATCTCGCCCGGCTTCCCGATCGCGGGGCCGGAAGTGACCTTCATGCGCACGCCCATCTCGTTCGCGATGATTCCGGCCAGCGTCGTTTTCCCAAGGCCGGGAGGACCGTAAAACAGCACATGGTCCAATGGCTCCCCCCTCTGCCTCGCCGCCTCTATGTACACCCGGAGCGTCCGCTTGGTCTTCTCCTGCCCGATATATTCCTCCAGCCGCTGCGGCCGCAGCCCCATCTCCAATCCACGGTCTTCTTCCTCCAGCTGGGTGGAAATCACTCGTTTTTCCATGAAAGATGATCCTTCCCGATTGCAACTTTTCCCGGTTACGGTGCAAAATGCGCGGCTTCCCCGCTACATCTGCCGCAAAGCTTCCTTTAAGAGGCGTTCCACGGTCATGTCGGGAGAGACCGTAACGCTGCTGACCGCTTTCGCCGACTCCGAGGGGGAATACCCCAAGGCTTCCAGGGCCAGCCGCGCGTCTTCCCTGATGCCTTGCCGCGCCTCCTGCGCTCCAGGCGGGATATCCGGCTGCCCGGGCGCCGTCCCACCCATGGCGCTGACCTTATCCCTCAATTCCAAAATCAGCCGCTGCGCCGTCTTCCCGCCGATTCCCTGCGCCTTCGCGATGGCTTTCGCGTCCCCGGAAAGAATGGCAAGCCGAAGCTCGTCCGGCGTCATCACGGAAAGCACGGCCAGGGCGCCTTTAGGCCCTATGCCGCTCACCCCTAGCATCATCTTGAAAATTTCCAGGTCATCCTCCGAGAGGAAACCGTAAAGCTCCACCATGCTTTCCTTGATGTGCAGGTAAGTATATACCTTTGCTTCCTGCCCGATGCGCAAGGACTGGCCGGCCGGCCCGAGCGGGATATGGATGAGGTAGCCGATCCCGTTCGCCTCCACGACGGCGAAATCCCCGGAAAGCCCGGTTACCTCTCCCTTTATGTATGCGTACATGCCTTTTCTCCGTAAAAGTAAAACCCTTTGCACTCTGTCAGCCTTACCGGGACGATTTTCCCTATGTCCCCGGCCGATCCCGGGAAATGCACGATGAAGTTATTGCTTAGCCGTCCCGTCAGCAGGCTTTGGTCCCGGCCGTTCACCTCCTCCGCAAGCACGGGAAGCACTTGCCCGGTGAGCGCCTCCGCCCGCCTCGCCGAGACCTCCTGCACCTTAGACAAAAGCCGGTCAAACCGCGCTTTCGCCACGTCCTGCGGCACCTGCCCATCCATGGACGCGGCCGCCGTCCCGGCCCGTTTTGAATACAGGAAGGTAAACGCGCTCTCAAAGCCCGCCTGTTCCACGACATCCATCGTCTCCAGGAAATCCTCTTCCGTCTCTCCCGGGAAGCCGACGATAATGTCCGTCGTCAGGGCGATATCCGGAATTTCCCTCCGTATTTTTTGCACGAGCGACAGGTATTGCTCCTTATTGTAATGGCGGTTCATCGCCTTTAAGATACGGCTGCTGCCCGACTGCAGTGGAAGGTGCAGGTGCCTGCAGATTTTCCTTGACCCCGCCATGGCGCGGATCAAGTCGCCGGAGAGGTCTTTCGGGTGGGACGTCATGAAGCGGATCCGCTCAATCCCGTCGATTTTCTCGATCTCGGCCAGCAGCCCCGCAAACGTGGCCTCCTCTTCCAACCCCTTCCCGTAGGAATTGACATTCTGCCCTAGGAGCATGACCTCCACCACGCCGTCCGCCGCGAGGCGCCGCACCTCTTCTATGATATCCTTAGGGCTTCGGCTGCGCTCCCGCCCGCGGACATACGGGACTATGCAATAGCTGCAGAAATTGTCGCACCCAAACATGATGTTGACGCCGGACTTAAAGGGATATTTCCGCCTGGCCGGCAAATCCTCCACGATCCTGCCGCCCTCTTCCCAAACGTCAACGACCATCCCATCCTGCTCAAACGCCGCGCACAGAAGCTCGGCGAACTTGTAAAGGTTATGCGTCCCGAACACCAAATCCACGAACGGGTAACTCTCCTTGATTTTCCGTAAGGCCCCCGGCTCCTGCATCATGCAGCCGCAGAGCGCGACCTTAGCCCAGGGATGCGTTTTCTTATAAGCCTTGAAATAACCCAGCCGTCCCCAGACCTTATGGTTCGCGTTTTCCCGCACCGTGCAGGTGTTATAGACCACAAGGTCAGACTCCTCGCTCTCGGAAATGCGATAGCCGGCCAGGGACAGGATGCCGGAGAGCTTTTCGGAATCCCGCGCGTTCATCTGGCAGCCCATCGTGGCCACGCAAGCCGTCAGCTTCCGTCCCGCCGCCTCCTCCATCCGCGACACGTGCCCGCGGCACTTCGCGATGAAGTACCGCTGCCTTTGCGGCTCCTCCTCCGGAGGAGGCAATTCCAAATCCACGTCGCGAAAATCCATCTCCTTGCACATCCTTCTTCCTTTCCCCGCCACGTCTCCTCAGGGGACTTTCCTATGGGCGGATCTGCCCGTTCCCCAAAATGACATATTTCGTGCTTGTCAGCTCCTTTAGCCCCATCGGGCCCCTCGCATGGAGCTTTTGGGTGCTGATCCCAATCTCCCCGCCAAACCCGAACTCGAACCCGTCCGTAAACCGCGTGGAAGCGTTGACGTAAACCGCCGCCGCGTCAACCTCATCTAAGAACCTGCGGGAATTCTCGTAATCTTTCGTGATAATCGCCTCGGAATGCCCCGTATTGTATTTGTTGATGTGGGCAATCGCCTCGTCGATGCCCGACACCGTCTTGACGGATAAAATATAATCCAGGTATTCCGTCCCCCAGTCCTCCTCGGACGCGGGAAGGATATCCGGGCATGCTTCCCTGCTCGCCTCATCGCCGCGCATCTTTACATCCTTCTCCTTCAGCCTCTCCGCGAGCATCGGCAGCAGCGCGTCCTTCACCTTTTCATGCACGACTAGGGACTCGCAGGCGTTGCACACGCCGACCCGCTGCGTCTTGGCGTTTTGGATGATATCCACCGCCATCTTTAAGTCCGCGCTCTCATCCACGAAAATATGGCAGTTCCCCGTCCCGGTCTCGATGACGGGGACGGTGGAACGCTCCACGACCGTGCGGATAAGGCCCGCTCCGCCGCGCGGAATCAAGACATCCACATAACGGTTCATCCGCATGAGGCGCTCCGCCGTCTCATGGCTGGTGTCCGTAATCAGCTGGATCGCGTCCTCCGGCAGGCCGCACTCGGCTAACGCTCCTTTTATGGCCTGTGTGATCGCTAAGTTTGATTGGATGGCGTCCTTGCCTCCCCTCAGTATCACGGCATTCCCCGCCTTGAAGCACAGGCCGAACGCGTCCGCCGTCACGTTCGGGCGTGACTCATAGATGATGCCGATCACGCCTAGCGGGACGCGTTTTTGCCCAATCACCAGGCCGTTCGGGCGCTGTTTCATGGAAAGGAATTCCCCTACGGGATCCTCTAGGGAAGCAATCTGCCTTAGCCCTTCCGCCATCTGGCCAATCCTGCCCTCCGTCAACTGCAGGCGGTCAATCAGGGAGGCCTTCATCCCGTTTTTTTTCGCAGCCGCGATATCCTTCTCATTCTCCCTTAGGATTTTGTCCTGCTCCTCGCAAAGCTTCCTTGCCGCGGCCTCTAGCGCCCTATTCTTTTCTCCGGTAGGAAGGACGCGCATCCGCGCCTCCGCCGCCTTCGCGTTTTGCCCGATCTGCTCCAATGACAATTCCATGGTATTCTCCTTCCATTGATTCCATTGCCGCATGGCCCGCGGCCTATCTTCTTCCCTAGTTTCTACGCTTACGTTTTAAGATTTGGAGAAAAGCCCGTGCCGCCTCTGTCACGCCTTTGCTGCCAGGATGCCATCCTCCGTCAAAAGCGCGTCCATCACGACGTCATGCGCGTCACGCGGCAGCCGGCACTCTACCTGGGAGCGATAAGTGGCGCCAATCTTGCAACATTTGGGATATTTTGCAAGGTATCTGTCATAATACCCCTTTCCGTACCCGATGCGCCCGCCGCTTTCATCAAATCCGATCCCCGGCACGAGCACGATGGCATTTTCCGCCGGCACGGCCTCGTTTCCGGTCGGCTCCATCACATGGAAGCGGCCTTCCTTGAATTCCCCAAGCCCCCTCACGCGGTAAAACTCCATGTCCATGCCGTCCACGCGCGGGAAAGCGACGCATTTCCCCGCTGCCAACGCTTCCCTTGCCAGCGGCAAAAGGTCCATCTCGCTTCCTAACGGGTGATAAAAAAACACGCTGCCCGCTTCCCGATACCAGGAGAGCTCCCGCAAATGCCCGCAGGCCTCCCGCGAAAGCCGACGGATCTCGTTTTGCGCAAGCCCATCCCTTCTTTCCCTTAGCAGGCGCCTCGCATCCTCCTTCGTCATTTCCAGCGATAGATCCCTTGCTTCACCCATCATTGCATCTTCTCTACGAAATCCGCGATATAGAAATCCTCGTTCCAATGCTCCCGGAAGAGCGTCCCTTTGAATTTTCCCCGGAAAATCCGGTGCAAAATGCCCACGTCCTCGCCGTTCGCGATAATCATGTCCGCTCCTGAAAGCGTGGCTATCCTTGCCGCGGTAATTTTTGTCTCCATCCCTCCCGTGCCCAGGTCGCTCCCCGTCGTGCCCTTTGCCATCGCGAGCACATTCTCATCTAAGCTGTCCACGACCCTCACTAGCTTCGCGTCCGGATTCTCATGCGGATCGTCCGTAAACAAGCCATCGATATCCGAAAGCAGGATCAAAAGGTCCGCGCCAATCAGGGAGGCCACAATTGCGGAAAGCGTGTCATTGTCCCCAAATTGCATCTCGTAAGTTGATACGGTATCATTCTCATTCACGATGGGTATGATGCCTAGGCGGAACAATTCCTCGAAAGTGTTTTGCGCGTTCTTCCTGGCAACGTTATCCGCCACCGTCCCCTTCGTCATCAAAACCTGCCCCGCGACCTGATGGTATTCGGAAAACATCTTCTGGTAAGTCATCATCAGCCTCGCCTGCCCGACGGACGCGCACGCCTGCTTCTCGGAAATCTTTTCCGGCGGCTCCTTTAAACCAATCGCCTTTCGCCCGACCGCGATCGCGCCGGAGCTCACGAGGCAGACATCGATTCCCTGGTTTCGGATATCACAAAGCTCGCGCACCAGCTTTTCCAGCTTCCCGAAATTTAGGCTTCCCGTCGCCGCATGGGTTAGGGAGGACGACCCTATTTTCACCACTACTCTTTTTTTCTTCTTGAAATAATCGCTGTCCATCGTGAATCTCCCCGCTGTGCTTCCGGGAAAAAATGCCATGCAAGCGGGCAGCCCTCCCTGCATGGCATTCTATCGATTCCGGCCCGGCTCCGATGCCTTACACAGCCTTGGTAATGATTTTCTTTGGGCATTTCTCAGCGCACGTGCCGCACCCGGTACATTTCTCATAATCGATGTGCGCGATATTGTCCGTGACGGTCACGGCTTTCTGCGGGCAATTCTTCTCGCAGAGGTGGCAGCCGATGCAGCCCACCGAGCACGCCGCCATGACGTCCTTCCCCTTATCCTTGGAGTTGCACCGCACCCTGTGCTTTGAGTCATATGGCACAAGCTCAATCAGGTTCTTGGGGCACGCCGCCACGCATTTCCCGCATGCCTTGCAGGCCTCCTCATCTACCAGCGCGATGCCGTTCACGATATGGATGGCGTCAAATGGGCAGGCCTTCACGCAAGTCCCGTAACCTAGGCACCCATAGTTACAGGATTTCGACCCCCCGTTCGGGATGAAAGCCATGGCCGCGCAGTCCTCCACCCCGCTATACTTGTAATCCTGCTTCCCTTTCTCGCAATCCCCCGCGCATTTCACGAACGCGGCTTTCCTTACGCCCTCTTCCGCGGTGACGCCCATGATCTCGCCGATCTGGGCGGCGACGGGAGCCCCTCCGACCGGGCATTGGCCAACCGGCGCCTCGCCGTTCACGATTGCCGCCGCCAAGCCAGAACAGCCTGCGTACCCGCAGCCGCCGCAGTTGTTTCCGGGAAGCACGTCAAGGATTGCCTCTTCCCTCTCATCCACCTCAACCTTAAATTTCTCCCCAAAAATCCCGAGGAAAAAACCAAGGAAAATTCCCGTTCCGCCCACGACCGCCGCGGCAATGAAAATTGCTCCTATCTCCATCTCAATTCCTCCTATCAACGTTGTTCCTACCGGGGCCGGGGTTCCCATGCATCCCATCCCCGAGCCGCCGTTAAATCATGCCCGAGAAGCCCATAAACGCGATGGACATCAGGCTTGCCGTAATCAGCACGATCGCAGTTCCCTGAAACCGCTTGGGAATGTCATTGTATTCAATTTTCTCGCGAATCCCCGCCATAATCACGATCGCGATGAAAAACCCGACAGAAGTCGCGAGGCCGTTCACGACGCCCTCAAGCAGGCCGTACCCCTTTGTCACGTTCGTGAGCGCGACGCCAAGGACCGCGCAATTCGTCGTGATCAGGGGCAGGTATACGCCCAGGGACTCATACAAAGGCGGCATGTTCTTGCGAAGGAACATCTCCACGAACTGCACCAGCGCCGCGATGACCAGGATGAACACGATGGTCTGCAGGTATTGCACGTTGAACGGCGTCAGGATGTACTGATAAATCAGCCCCGTCACGAAGGACGACAGCGTTATGACGAAAATAACGGCGGCGCCCATCCCGGCAGCTGTCTCGGTTTTCTTTGATACGCCCAAAAACGGGCAGATGCCCAGGAATTGGCTAAGCACTACGTTGTTCACGACAGCGGAGCCAATCGCGATAATCAATAATTCTTTCATCTATTCCGCCTCCTATTCTTCTTTCTGCCCCGCGACCTGCAGCTTCCCCGTGCAAAGAGAGGACTGCGCACAGCTTGCGCAATCGCCCGTCAGGCATCCTGCCGGAGCCGCGAGCGGCTTGCCCTTCTTCTCCATCTTGTCGCGGACCACGTTCATCCCGGCGACAAGGAACGCCAGCACCAAAAACGCGCCGGGCGCCATGACGAATACGGTGATGCCAAGGGACGATCCCAGAATCTGGCGGATGAAGCCGATGATCGTAAGGGCAATCGTGAATCCAAGGCCCATGCCCAGCCCGTCAAAGATGGAAGGCACGACCGCGTTCTTGGACGCGTAACTCTCAGCACGGCCCAAAATGATGCAGTTCACCACGATAAGCGGGATATATACGCCCAAGGCTTTCGAAAGGGAAGGCGTGTATGCCTCCATCACGAACTGGACAATCGTCACGAGGGACGCCACGATCACGATATAGGCCGGCATGCGCACGCCGTTCGGGATGACCTTGCGGAACGCGGAAATCAAGAGATTGGACATGACCAGGACGACCGTCGTGGAAAGCCCCATGCCGACGCCATTGATAGCGGAAGACGTCACCGCCAAGGTCGGGCACATCCCCAACATCAGCACAAAAGTAGGATTCTCCTTGATAATCCCATTATATAAACGCTCAACATTCTTATTCATACTTAATTCCCTCCCTGTAAGGCAGCCTGGAAATATGCCAGGCACGCGTTGACGCCATTCGTGATGGCCCTCGAAGAAATCGTCGCGCCCGTGACAGCCTGGATCTCATTGTCCGCGGCGGCCTCCGTCTTCACGACGGTATAGGATTCCTCCGACTTATTCTGAAACTGGGAATAAAACGGCTCCTCCGTCACGAGCATCCCTAGGCCTGGCGTCTCGGCAATGTCAGTGACGGAATATCCGTTCAGCGTGCCATCGTTCTTGATCCCGACGGAAAACGAAATATCCGCCTGGCTCCCTTCGTGCGAAGTGACATTGAGGACATACCCAAGCACGTTCCCGGAACCATCCAGAGCCTGGTTCACCGCGGTGATCTCATCGTCCGGATATTCTGACGCAAGCGTCTCCGCCGCCTTAGACGCGTCAAAAGAGCCATCTTCCTCAAACGAGTCGGCATCCTCAAACACAACCTTGTATGCCTCGTCCAAAGCCTTCTTCTCCGCCGCCGCGATCGGATCTTTCGTGATGTCATAGACCAACCCCAGCAAAAACCCGAGCACTAGCGTGAAAGCGGTCAATACCAATGCGTCGTGCACGATTTTCTTGCTCATGCTGCACTGCCCCCCTTCTTCTGTCCAAATGCCCTTGGAATCGTGATTTTCTCAATAATCGGCACCAAGAGATTGCCCAAGATAATCGCGAAGGAGACGCCCTCCGCGTTCGCGCCGAAAATACGGAAAATCCCCGTCAGGATGCCAAGCAGGATCCCGTATATGACTTTCCCGGCAGGGGTAATCGGGGACGTCACGTAATCCGTCGCCATGAAGAATGCCCCGAGCATCAAGCCGCCGCCGCAAAGCTGGGCCGTCACGTAATAGCCGTCGAAGCCATGTCCGCTAAACAGCAACAGGAATATGACAAAAGAGATGATGTAGCTGGCCGGTATCGTAAGGTCAATGACGCCCAGCAAAATCAGGATAATGGCCCCGATCAGGATCGCGATCACGCTTGTCTCCCCAATCGTGCCCGCCGTCGTCCCGATCAGCATCTTCATGGTATCCACGCCCTCGCCGTTCCTTAGCATGGCAAGCGGGGTCGCGCCCGTCTCGCCATCATAGGTGAAGCTTGTCATCGTGCCCGCGAAGGATACGAGAAGGAAGCACCTTGCCCCCAGCGCGGGGTTCATGAAATTCTGCCCCAATCCGCCGAAAAGCATCTTCACGACGACAATCGCGAACACGCTGCCCAGGATCGCCTGCCAAATCGGCAGCGTATGGGGAAGGTTCAAGGCCAGCAGCAGGCCCGTCACGACCGCGCTAAAATCGTTGATCGTGATTTTCTTATGCAACAGCTTCTCGTAAGCCCATTCGGAAGCCACGCAAGTACAGACGCATACGGCGATGATAAGCAGCGCCCTTGGACCGAAATTCCAAACGCCGAAGCACGCCGCCGGCAGCAGCGCAATCACCACATACAGCATAATCCTTGCGGATGTGTCTTTGTCGCGGATATGTGATGAGGATGATACGTTATATAATTCATTCACTGTAAGGCACCTCTTTCCTTTATTTTTTCTTCTTTCGCTCTGCAAGGACCTGCTTTTTCATGGTACGGATGAATTGCGCCAGCGGTATCTTGGCCGGGCAGATGTAGCTGCAGCTCCCGCACTCGATGCATTCCATCCCGTTCCATTTCTCAAACCCTTTCATATCCCCATGGTTCGCCATCTTCGCAAGCCTGGTAGGGATGATCTGCTCGGGACAGGCCTCCACGCATCTCCCGCAATTGATGCAAGCTGTCGTCTCACTGGCCGCCACGTCGTCCTTTGCCAGGCAAAGCAGGGATGAGGAGGTCTTTGTCGTCGGAATGTCCAGGCTGAACATGGAAAATCCCATCATGGGGCCGCCGGAAATGATTTTCTCGGGCTGTACCTTGAACCCGCCTGCCTCCTCTAATACTTCCCCGTAGCTCATGCCAAGGCAGATGTCGAAATTCCCGGGCTCGGCCACCGCGTCCCCCGTCACCGTGAAAATGCGGTTCATCACGGGCTTCCCGAGCTTCACGGCCCTGTAAATGGAAACCAGGGTCTCCACGTTATCGACGATGCAGCCCGCGTCCGCCGGAAGCATGGTGGAATTGATCTGCCGTTTCGTGGTCGCGTAGATCAGCTGACGCTCGCCGCCCTGCGGGTACTTGGTCTTTAACGGGCATACCTCCATCCGCGGCTCGTCTTTTGTCAAATCTTTCAGCTTCTGGATGCAATCCGGCTTGTTGTCCTCCACGCCGAACAGCCCCTTCGCGTTGTCAAACAGCTGCAGGACAATCCGCATCCCCTCGATCAAGTCCGAAGGGTTCTCAAGCATCCTCCTGTAATCCGCCGTCAGGTATGGCTCGCACTCCGCGCAATTCGCGATAATGTAATCAATTTTCTCCGGCTCTTTCGGGGAAAGCTTGACATGCGTCGGGAACCCCGCCCCGCCCATGCCGACGACGCCCGCCTCCTGCACTCTCTTGCGGATCTCTTCCTTGGAAAGCGCGGCCACATCCTCAACCGGGGAGTATTCCACTTCCTTCATCTCCCCGTCATTCTCGATGATGATGGAACTCACCATGTCGCCAACCGCGGTCCTGCGCGGCTCTATCGCCTTTACCTTGCCGGATACGGAGGAATAGATCGGCGCGGAGACGAAGCCGCCGGCTTCCGCTATCTTCTGCCCGCGCAGCACGGCGTCCCCAACAGCCACAACCGGCGATGCCGGGGCCCCGATATGCTGCGATATCGGAAACACCAGCTCACTTTTGGGTAATATCTCACGTATTGGCTTATCCTTGGAAAATTCTTTTCCGTCGTGCGGATGTACGCCGCCCTTAAATGTCATGAAACCCATTCTCGTGCCCCCACTTTCTATGAATTTTTCGCGGCAGCCCGCAGAGCGCCGCCTTATCCGTGTATTATACCACATCTTCATTTTCATAGGTATACTTTTTCGCCTTTTTTCCTAAAATTGACGGAAGGGCGGAAATATGCTACGATGATCCCGCCACGGAAACAACCTCGCAAAAAGCCGGAAAAGGAGGTCCGCCATGAAGATTTGGGAAGACATGATCCCGATGCCGCAAGGCGATTTCCCTTATGGGGAATTTTTCACGGAGGAAACCTTGTTCTTAGACATCGAGACCACGGGCCTGTCCCGCTCGGAAACGAACGTATATCTCATCGGCTGCGCCGCCAGGGATGGGGAAAAGATCCGCGTCACGCAATTTTTTGCCGAGCGCCCCAGGGAAGAAAAGCAGGTCCTGGAGGCGTTCCTTGCCTTCCTTACGCCTTACGGAAGGCTGGCCACCTTCAACGGGAAGAAATTCGACGTCCCCTACCTGCAGTACCGCTGCCAAGCCAACGGGATAAGGGAGCGGCTGGGCAGCCTCCCCCATTTGGACCTTTATGAGGAGACGTCGGGCCTTAAGCATGTCCTTGGCCTTCCTAACCGCAAGCAGAAAACATGGGAACGCTTCCTTGGCATCGCGAGGGAAGACCGGTATTCCGGCGGGGAGCTCATTTCGGTTTACCGCGAATACGCAGCCCACCCAACGGCGGGAAACTGCGCATTGCTAAAAATCCATAACCACGACGACATGGCCGGCATGCCGTCGCTTCTTCCCATCCTTGCCTATCGCAAGCTGTTCGACGGATGCTTCCGCGTCCTCTCATTCCGGTTGGAAAACGGCCTCGCCTCGTTTCGCTTAGGGCTTTCCTACCCCCTCCCCAAGCCGGTTTCCGCCTCGGCAGACGGCATCTCCCTAACGGGGCGCGGAAGCGGCGCCACGTTGTCCGTGGGAGCATTTGTCGGGGAGCTCAAGCGGTTCTACCCAAATTACAAGGACTATTACTACCTTCCGGACGAAGACATGGCCGTCCATAAGAGCGTCGCTGCCTATGTGGACAAAGACCACCGCCGGAAGTCTGCCGCGGCGGACTGCTATGTCAGGCGGGAAGGCGCTTTCCTCCCGCAATTTAGGGAAATCTTCACGCCCGCGTTCCGCTCCTCCTATAAAGGGGAGGACTGCTATTTTGAGCTGACGGAGGATTTCCTCCATTCCGAGGAACGCCAAAAGGAATACGCGGCCCATGTCCTTACGCGCCTGCTTCATGCCCGCTGAACATTTAGATCCGCCCATCCCCGGGACGCAAAAAAGCGCTCCCCGTCAGGAAAGCGCCAATATCCGCCAATCCGGCATCCACCGATGCCCCAAACCCTCATACCTTCCGGAAAAAGAAGGATTGGTTCCGCACGTAATTCAATTCCTTATAATTCATGATCTGCTCCGTGCTCCCGATGAACAAGATCCCATCTTTTACCAAGGCATGGTTGAACTTCTTGTAAATCTCTTCCTTTGCCTCCTCAGTGAAGTAAATCAAGACATTCCGGCATACGATCAAATGGCATCCGGTGGGATACGTATCCTTCAGCAAGTTATGTTCCTTAAATTCCACCTGGCGCTTGATCGTCTCGGAAATCTGGTATGACTTCCCCACTTTCGTGAAATACTTGCTCTTGAACTCCTTTGGGACAGCCGCGATGCTCTTCTCGTTGTAAAGCCCCAGGCGGGCCTTGTCGAGCACCTGCTTGTCAATGTCCGTCGCCGTGATCCGAATCTGGCCGATGGGTATATGTTTCGAAAGCGCCATGACCAGGGAATAAGGCTCATCCCCCGTCGAGCAGGCGGCGCTCCAGATCCGGAGGTTCTTGCCAAATTGCCGGATCAAGTTCGGGAAAACCTCCCGGTCCAAGTATTCCCATTGCTCCGGATTGCGGTAAAACTCAGAGACATTGATCGTAAGGAAATTCACGAATTGATCAAATTTCTCCTGGTCTTTCCGAAGGAGAGCCACATAGTCCTTGTAAGAAGTGACATTGTTCTTGCTGATCAAGGTGTCAATCCTGCGCTTCATCTGTTTTTCCTTGTAAGCGTTCAGGTCAATCTTGGTCAGGCTGTAAATATCCTTCTTAAAATCCTCATACCCATTCAATATGGCATACCCACCATCCATGTCCCATCCTCTATTCTTCCGACGCCTGCGATTCCTCTCCTGCTTCCGTCGCGCCATCCGGTCCTTCATCCGGA
>CAZOLD010000009.1:0-1534 GCA_964580595.1 uncultured Eubacterium sp. | reverse complement strand
CCGATGCTCAAGACATCCGACGGCTTGTCGACATGCTCCCTCGCAATCTGTGAGACATGAAGGAGCGCGTCCACGCCGGGAGCCAGCTCCACGAATGCGCCAAAATCCGTCATGCGCGCGACGGTGCCAGTCAAGACCGTCCCGACCGCGTATTTCTGCGCCGCGTCCCTCCACGGGTTCTCTTCCTCGAATTTCATGCTAAGCGCGATCTTTTTCTCCTTGATATCCTTGATGAATACCTTGACGACGCTGCCAACCTTGAACACTTTCTTGGGGTTCTCCACCCTTCCCCAGGACATTTCCGAAATATGGAGAAGGCCGTCCGCTCCCCCCAAATCGATGAACGCGCCGAAATCCGTCACATTCTTGACCGTGCCCTCCACGACATCCCCTACTTTGATGCGCTCGAACAGCTCCTTTTGCATCTTTGCTTTTCTCTCAAGCAAGATCTGCTTCCTGTCCCCGATAATCCGCCTCCTGCGCGGGTTGAACTCCGTGATGACAAACTCAATCTCCTTGTCCTTGTACTTGCCCAAATCCTTCTCGTACGTATCGGAAACGAGGCTCGCGGGGATGAACACCCGCGTCTCGTCAAAAAGTATGCTAAGGCCGCCATCCAATACTTGGTCCACCTTAGCAGTCAGGATCTCCCGATTATGGAACGCCTCCTCCAGCCGCTTATTGCCCCTCTCGGCCGCTAAACGCTTATATGTCAAAATCACCTGGCCCTCGCCGTCATTCACCTTAAGCACTTTCGCTTCCATCGTATCGCCAACAGACACAACCTTCGTCAAGTCCGCGTTCGGCTCATTCGTATATTCGCTCCGGGTTATGATCCCATCGGATTTATACCCGATGTTCAAGATGATCTCATCCGGCTTCACATCAATAACGGTACCCTCGACTACCTCCCCGCTCCTTATCGTCTTAAATGATTCCTCCAACATTTGTTCAAAACTGATTTCCGACATTTTTTTGAACCTCCTCTATGATTTTGTTTGGGGTGGAAGCCCCTGCGGTAATACCTACGCTATGGAAGGACTGCAATTTCGGCAAATCCAAGTCCTCCTGTGTCTGTATATAGCAAGTATTCTCACATTCTTTCTTACATATCCGGAATAATTTCTGCGTATTGGAACTATTCTTCCCGCCTATGACAATCATGGCGTCTACCTGTCTCGCAATCTTTTCCGCCTCTGCTTGCCGTTCGTGCGTCGCATTGCAAATCGTATTCAAAACAACTATATCATAACCTTTTTTTTGGATAATTTCAACTAGTTCTTTAAATTTCTTGCCGTCAAATGTGGTTTGGGAAACGATGCATGCCTTTTCCCCGGCAGGAATCACGCATTCCCCCGCCTCTTTTTCATCGCATATGACACTCGCCCCTCCCGATCCTTGGCACCAGCCCAGGATTCCCTCGACCTCCGGATGGGAATCGTCGCCAATCACGATGATATGATAGCCTTTTTGCTGTATTCCTCGACAATCCGATGTATTTTCAGTACGAAAGGGCAAGTGGCGTCCACGTAGG
>CAZOLD010000008.1:0-20785 GCA_964580595.1 uncultured Eubacterium sp. | reverse complement strand
GCTGGGCTTAAACGGGCTGGTCGTCAAGACGCATGGCAGCTCGAAGGCGCAGGAGGTGACGAACTCCATCATCCAGTGCGTGACCTTCAAGGAACAGGAAATCAGCGAGAAAATCAGAAAAAACATTGGCACATCTCCCATCGCCGGGGAGTAGAAAGGAATCATCATGGAATTTGAGAAATTGAAAAAAATCATTGCGGAAGTCCTGAATGTCGACGCTGACGAGATCACGATGGAGACGACGTTCATAGACGACCTGGGCGCGGATTCTTTGGATATTTTCCAGATTATTATGGGGTTGGAAGAAGAATTTGACATTGAGATTGACAACGAGGAAGCGGAGAAGATTGTCACTGTCGCGGACGCGGTAGAGCAGATCAAGAACGCGATCAGCTAGGCCGCGCGGCGCCGGGGGCAAGGGCTTTACATATACGGGAATGAGGGATAGGGGTGACTGGATGGCGCGCCTCGCGCGTCCGGTTCCCCTTATTCTTAAGGCCGCGGGCGCCCCGTCTCGCCGGAAGGGAAAGGCCGCGCGGTGCCCGGGGCCGTCTGTGGGGAAATGGCAAAAGGGAGGTCTTCCATGAGCTTAAGGCAGGAATTTGAGGAAAGGATCGGTTATGGGTTCCGTGACGGCGGCTTGCTTACCCAGGCGCTGACGCACAGCTCCTACGCGAACGAGCGCCACATCGCGCGCCACCTCAACAACGAGAGGCTGGAGTTTTTAGGGGACGCGGTGCTAGAAATCGTCTCGAGCGAGTTCCTCTTCCGGGAATGCCCGCGCAGCCCGGAGGGGGAGCTCAGCAGGAAGCGCGCCAGCCTGGTGTGCGAGGACACGCTCGCGCGATGCGCGGAGGAGATTGGCCTGGGCAGGTATTTGATGCTGGGGCGCGGGGAGGAGCAGACCGGGGGGCGGGAGCGGAAATCCATCCTCTCGGACGCCTTAGAGGCGGTCATCGGCGCGATATATTTGGATGGTGGTTTTGCTAATGCAAAAGAGTTCATATTCCGGTTCGTGCTAAACGACATCGAGCATAAGCAGCTCTTTTATGATAGCAAGACTATCCTGCAGGAGCTCGTGCAGGGCAATGGCAGCGGGGAGCTAAGCTACCGGCTCATCGAGGAGAAGGGGCCGGACCATGACAAATGGTTCGTCGTGGAAGCGGTCATCGGCGATGAGGCGTACGCCAGGGGCGCGGGCAGGAGCAAGAAGAGCGCGGAGCAGGAAGCCGCGTACCGTACCTTGCTGCAGCTAAGGCGGCAGGAGGCGCCCGGGAAGTAGATGTATTTAAAGAGCATAGAAGTGCAGGGATTTAAGTCTTTCGCGAACAAGATCCTGTTTGAGTTTCATAACGGGATTACGGCCATCGTGGGGCCGAACGGGAGCGGGAAGAGCAACGTCGCGGATGCCGTACGCTGGGTCTTAGGCGAGCAGCGGGTCCGGCAGCTGCGCGGGTCCAGCATGCAGGACGTGATCTTCGCGGGCACGCAGAGCCGCAGGCCGCTTAGCAGCGCGTACGTGGCGATTACCTTAGATAACAGCGACCGCCAGCTGAATGTGGATTACGGGGAAGTGACGGTCGCGCGCCGGGTTTACCGCTCCGGGGAGAGCGAATATTTGATCAACGGGACGCCTTGCCGCCTGCGGGACGTAAACGAGCTGTTTTACGACACCGGGATCGGGAAGGAAGGGTATTCCATCATCGGGCAGGGGCAGATCGAGAGGATCCTGAGCGGCAAGCCGGAGGAACGGAGGGAATTGTTCGACGAGGCGGCGGGGATCGTGAAGTTCAAGCGGAGGAAGGCTGCCGCGGAGAAAAAACTAGAGGACGAGCAGCAGAACTTGGTGCGCGTCAACGATATCCTCTCGGAGCTGGAGCGGCAGATCGGGCCTTTGGAGCGGCAGGCCGAGAAGGCGAAGGATTATCTGAGGAAGAAGGAGGAGCTGAAAAAATACGACGTCAACGTGTTCCTGTTAGACATGGCGCGCATCAAGGAGCAGCTAAGCGAGCTGGAGGAAAAATGCGGGAACACGCAGCGGGAGCTGGAAGAGACGAACCGCGCGTAGGCCGGCATCAAGGCCGAGTTAGACGAGATGGAAGAAAAGATGCGCCGGATGGACGAGTCCCTGGAAGCCGCCCGCGGCAGGCTGGGGGAGGCGGCGGAGCTGCAGGCGAAGCTAGAGGGAGAGATCAACGTCCGCAGGGAGCAGATCCACGCGGCGCGGCAAAACGAGGAGCATTTCAAGGCGCGCCAGGAGGAGCTCTTAGAAGAGCGCGGGGCGCGGCTGGCCCAGAAAGCGGAATTTGAGAAGGAGAAGGCCGCCTGTGACGAGGAAATCCGTTCCATCGAGGAGCAAAAGAGCCAGGTGATGGGCAGGTACCAGGAGATCCAGGAGGAAATCGCGAAGTGCGGCCGTAAGATCGAGGACGGCAAGAATGAGATCATCAGCCTGTTGAACGGCAAGGCGTCGATCAAGGCGAGGCAGCAGCGGTATGACACCATGGCCGAGCAGATTCGGATCCGCAAGTCCCAGCTGAGTAGCCGTATGCTTTCGCAAAAGGACGATGAGGAGGAGATACGCAAAAGGATCCTCTCCTGCCGGGAGGCTTACGAGAAAGCGAAGAAGGCTTGCGAGGAAATTTCTAAGGAGCAGGGGCGCATCGAGCGCAAGCGCCGGGAATGGCAACAAAAGGAGACGGAGACGTCCCGCCTTTTGGAGAAGGAGACCACGGATTTCCACAGGGAGCGCTCGCGCCTTGAGACCCTCGTCAACATCGCGGAGCGTTACGACGGGTACGGGAACGCCATACGGCGCGTGATGGAGAGGCGGGAGGACGAGCCCGGCGTGCTGGGCGTGGTGGCGGATCTCATCCAGGTAGAGAAGCGCTACGAGGTGGCCATCGAGACTGCGCTGGGCGGGAGCATCCAGAATATCGTGACAAGCGACGAGGAGACGGCGAAGAGGATGATTTCCTACCTGAAGGAGAACCGCTATGGCAGGGCGACGTTCCTGCCGCTCCCCAGCGTCGGGAAGAGCCCCGCGCAGCCGAACCGGGCGGCATTAGAAGAGCCCGGCGTGATTGGCATGGGGAGTAGCCTGGCGCAGGCGGAGGAGCGGTTCGCCGGGCTTAAATCCTACTTGCTGGGCAGGACTTACGTCGTTGACACGATAAGCCATGCCCTCGCGCTTGCGCGGAAATACCGGTACGGGCTGCGCATCGTGACGCTGGAAGGGGAGCTTTTGAATCCCGGGGGCTCCATCACGGGCGGCGCGTTTAAGGAATCCGGCAACCTCTTAGGAAGGAAGCGCGAGATTGAGGAGCTGCAGGCTAGGGTCGCGGATCTCGCGGAATCGTTAAAGGCAAGGCGTGCTCGCTTAGAGGAGATCCGCACGGCCAGGGAGCTGCTAAAAGACGATATCCGGCAGGCGCAGGAAGAGATGGGCCAGGCCATGCTAGAACAGAATACGGCAAAGATGAGCTTAGAGCGCGCCGAGGAGCAGAAAGAGGAGAATGACGGCCGGCTGGAGAGCCTCTTGGCGGAAGGAAAGGAGCTGGAGGCCCAGCTTTCGGAGATCGCGGGGAGCCACGAGAGGATCCGGGAGGAGATCCGGGAAGCGGACTTAAGGCAGCGGGAACTCGAAGAGGAGAATGAGAAGCTCCAGGAAGCCCTAAAGGAGCAGAACGAGCTGGCGAGGGAGAGCCAGGACAAGGTTTCCGGCGTGCAGCTAGAAGAGGCAAGCCTCGCGCAGAAGTCGGAATTTGCCGGGGAGAACGCCGCGCGCGTCGGAAGGGAAATCGAGAAGCTAGACGAGGACATCAAGGCCGCGGCCAAAGAGCGCGACAGCTCTAAGGAGGACGCGGACAGGAAGAGCCTTGAGATTGAGGAGCTCTGCCGGGCCATAGAGGAGTCGAAAGAGGAGCGCGCGCAGCTAGAGGGGAAGATCGCCGCGGGGCAGCAAGAGAGGGAAGAGATATCCGCGCGTTACAAGGGCTTTTTCCAAAAGCAGGAGGAGCTCTCGGGGAAAATCCATGACCTGGACAAGGAGCTGTACCGCTTGAACGGGCAGAGGGAGAAGTTAGATGAATCCGCCTCCGCCCAGGCGGATTATATGTGGAGGGAATATGAGCTGACCCCGCACCATGCCGAGGAGCTGCGCAGCGGCGATTGCGGGAGCCTGCCGCAGATGAAGGAAAGGATCGGGGAACTGAGGGATGAGATCCGCAAGTTAGGGGACGTCAACGTCAACGCCATAGAGGATTACAAGGAATTGTCGGAGCGTTACGGGTTCCTAAAGGCGCAGCATGACGATTTGGTGGGGGCGGAGAAGACCTTGCTTGGCCTAATCGACGACCTGGACAAGGGGATGCGCACACAGTTCCTGGAAAAATTCGCGCAAATCCAACAGGAGTTCGACAAGGTGTTCCGGGAGCTTTTCGGCGGCGGCCAGGGAACGCTCGAGCTCGTGGAGGATGAGGACATCTTAGAGTGCGGCATCCGCGTTATCGCGCAGCCGCCGGGGAAGAAGCTGCAGAACATGATGCAGCTTTCCGGAGGGGAGAAATCCCTGACGGCGATCGCGCTCCTGTTCGCCATCCAGAATTTGAAGCCTTCCCCGTTTTGCCTGCTAGACGAGATCGAGGCGGCGTTAGACGACCCGAATGTCCTGCGGTTCGCGGAATACTTGCATAAGCTGACGGAGAACACGCAGTTCATCGTGATCACGCACAGGCGCGGGACGATGGCGGCGGCGGACAGGCTGTACGGGATTACCATGCAGGAGAAGGGTGTCTCCACGCTGGTTTCCGTGAACCTTATCGAGGAGGATCTGACGTAGCGGGCCGCGCCCGCGGCTTAGGTTTTTCCAAAAGGAGGGCTTCCATATGGGGAATGGGAATGAGGAGAAGAAAGGCTTTTTCAGCCGCCTTGTGAAGGGGCTGGCCAAGACAAGGGACAGCATCGTCGCGGGGATCGACTCCATTTTCAACGGGTTTTCCAGCATAGACGATGAGTTTTATGAGGAAATCGAGGAAATTCTCGTCATGGGCGATATCGGCATCCGCGCGGCCACCGAGATTATCGACGGCCTCAAGGAGAAAGTGAAAGAGCAGCACATCAAGGAGCCGTCCGCCTGCAGGGAATTGCTGATATCCGGCATCAAGGAGCAGATGGACGTCGGGGACGCGGCCTACCGCTTCGAGGAGGAGGATTCCGTGGTGCTCCTCATCGGCGTCAACGGGGTCGGGAAGACGACGACGGTCGGGAAATTGGCGGGGAAGTTAAAGAGCCAGGGCAGGAAGGTCGTGATCGCGGCGGCGGACACGTTCCGCGCGGCGGCGGGGGAGCAGCTCAGGGAATGGGCGGACCGCGCGGGCGTGGAGATGATCGGGGGCCAGGACGGGGCGGACCCCGCGGCAGTCGTCTATGACGCGGTGGCGGCGGCGAAGGCAAGGAACGCCAACGTGCTTTTGTGCGATACGGCGGGGAGGCTCCATAACAAGAAGAACTTGATGGAGGAATTGCGAAAAATCCACCGTATCTTAGAGAAGGAATACCCGCAGGCCTACCGCGAGACCCTAGTCGTCCTAGACGCCACGACGGGCCAGAACGCGCTCGCGCAGGCAAGGCAGTTTTCCGAAGTGGCGGACGTCACGGGGATCATCCTAACGAAGATGGACGGGACGGCGAAGGGCGGGATTGCCGTGGCGGTCCAGTCCGAGCTTGGGATTCCCGTGAAATATCTCGGGGTAGGGGAAGGCATCGACGATTTGCAGAAATTTGACCCGGACCAGTTCGTGAACGCCCTGTTCGCGCCGCGGGAGGACGGGTGAAAATTGGACATGGCCGCGGCGCATGGGGCAGGAGTGAGGAAAAATGTTGACATTGGAGAGATTTGAGGAAGCCAGCCGGATCGTGAAGGACGTGACGCTGGAGACGAACCTGGTTTACAGCGATTACTTAAGCGAGCAGACGGGGAACAAGGTATACTTAAAGCCGGAGAACATGCAGTTTACCGGGGCATACAAGGTGCGCGGCGCGTATTACAAGATCAGCACGCTGACGCAGGAAGAGCGGGACCGCGGGCTGATCGCGGCCTCCGCCGGCAACCACGCGCAGGGCGTGGCGTACGCGGCAAAACGTTTCGGCGTGAAGGCCACGATTGTCATGCCGATGACGACCCCCTTAATCAAGGTGAACCGGACGAAGGGATACGGGGCGGACGTCGTGCTCTACGGGGACGTGTACGACGAGGCGTGCCAGAAGGCGCTCGAGTTAGCGCAGGAGCATGGGTACACGTTCATCCACCCGTTCGACGACTTGGCGGTGGCTACCGGGCAGGGGACGATTGCCATGGAGATTTTCCAGGACCTTCCGCTGGTGGAGTACATCCTGGTGCCGATTGGCGGCGGCGGGCTCGCGGCGGGCGTGTCCACCTTAGCGAAGCTTTTAAACCCCAAGATCCAGGTCATCGGCGTGGAGCCGGCCGGGGCGAGCTGCATGAAGGCCTCTTTCGAGGCGGGAAAGGTCGTCACGCTGCCTTCCGTCAGCACGATTGCGGACGGCACGGCGGTCAAGACGCCCGGGGAAAAGATTTTCCCCTATGTCAGGGAGAACCTAGACGGCATCCTCACGGTAGAGGACGACGAGCTGATCGTGGCTTTTCTGGACATGGTGGAAAACCACAAGATGGTCGTGGAGAATTCCGGGCTCCTGACGGTAGCGGCGCTGCGCCACTTAGACGTGAAGAACAAGCGCGTGGTCGCCATCCTAAGCGGGGGGAACATGGACGTGATCACGATGTCCTCCGTGGTGCAGCAGGGGCTGATTTTCCGCGACAGGATTTTCACGGTCTCGGCGCTCTTGCCGGATAAGCCAGGGGAGCTGTGCAAGATCGCGGATACCATCGCGAGGGCGCAGGGGAACGTCATCAAGCTAGAGCACAACCAGTTCGTGACGACGAACCGGAATGCCGCCGTGGAGTTGCGCATCACGATGGAGGCGTTCGGGACGGAGCATAAGAACCAGATCATGGCCGCGTTAGAGAGAGAGAATTTCAAGCCGAAGCTCGTGCGCACGAACCTGTAGGCCGAGGCGGCCATGGATCGCGGCGGCCCGCATCCCGTTGGGCCTGCCCGCGCGGTGCCCCGGAGGCGGAGGAGGATGATGGGAGAATCCCCAGATGGACAAAATGAGGATGGAAGCCCCCGGCATGGCGGAGCGCAACATCGATAAAATCGAGGAGCTTTTCCCGAATTGCGTGACGGAAGCCTTAGATGAGGAACGCAGCGCGCCCGGCAGGAAGGCGTACAAAAAAGCCATTAATTTCGAGATGCTAAGGCAGATGCTTTCCGAGGATGTGGCGGAGGGCGGGGAGGCTTATGAGCTCACGTGGGCCGGCAAGAAGGCGTCGGTCGCGGAAGCCAACAGGCCGGTCAAAAAGACATTGCGCCCATGCCCGGAGGAAAGCGTGGATTGGGACAGCACGGAAAACATTTATATCGAGGGCGACAACCTGGATGTGCTAAAGATCCTGCAGGAGAGTTACTTAGGGAAGGTGAGGGCGGTCTATATCGACCCGCCCTATAACACCGGGGGCGATTTCCTCTACCGGGACCGGTTTTCGCGGGACGGCGGGGAGTATGCCGAGGGCATCGGCCAGGTTGACGGGGAGGGCAACCGCCTTTTTCGGAATACCGATTCCAATGGCAGGTTCCATTCCGACTGGTGCAGCATGATCTACCCGAGGCTTTTGCTGGCGAGAGATTTGCTAAGCGACGACGGCGTGATTTTTATCAGCATTGACGATAACGAGCGGGAAAACCTAAGGAAAATCTGCGACGAGGTCTTTGGCCGGGACAATTTCATCTGCACGTTCGTCTGGAACACGAAGAAAGCGGCGCAGGGGATGGCGACGGCGAACGGGGTCGTCTGCAACCACGAGTATATCGTCGTTTACGGGAAGAAAGCGTCCCGCTTTCGCTTCCGCGGGCTGGACCGGGATGAGGGAGACGGCTTTGCCAACCCCGACCGCGACCCGAGGGGCCCGTGGAAAAGGCAATACCTCCAGCGCCTGGGGCAGGGCCTCCCGGAACGGACGATTCGGGATCCTGAAACCGGGAATACGTTCACGTTCGAGACGCCTTACACGCAGGAAAAATTAGACCGATGGGTCCTAGAGGGCAGGATCCTCTTCCCAAAAGATCCGTCAAGGTACCCCGCCAGGAAGGAATTCCTAAGCGAGTATGGGAGCAGGCGGCAGCTGGTTACCGGATTGGGCCTGCACGCGACGAAGTCGGCGACCGAGAGGCTGTACGCGCTTTTTGACGGGGCGAAGGTGTTCCCTAGCCCGAAGCCGGAAGAGCTGGTCAAGTTCTGCCTGGGCCAGGCGCTAGACGAGGGGATCGTCATGGACTTTTTCTCCGGCTCCGCCACTACCGCCCACGCGGTGATGCAGCTAAACGCCGAGGACAACGGCAGGCGCAGGTTCATCCTGGTGCAGCTGCCCGAGCCCTGCGACGAGAAAAGCGAGGCGTACAAAGCCGGTTACGGGAACATCTGCGAGATCGGCAAGGAGAGGATCCGCAGGGCGGGCGCGAAAATCCGGGAGGAATACCGGACGGCGGCCGGGCTGGATGTGGGCTTTCGCGTCTTCAAGCTGGACGAGGGCAACATGGAGGACGCGTATTACGCCGCGGGGGAATACGACCAGGAAATGCTCTCCCGCCTGGAATCGAACATAAAGCCGGGCCGCACGGGTCTGGACTTGCTGTTCGGCTGCCTGCTGGAATGGGGCCTGCCCCTCTCCGTGCCATACGCGTCCGAGCAAATCGGGGGATGCACGGCGCATGTCTGCAACGGCGGGGAATTGATTGCCTGTTTTGACGAGGACATCCCGGAATCCGTGATCCGCGCGATCGCGGGGCGGCGCCCGCAGCGCGCCGTGTTCCGGGACAGCGGGTTTCCTAGCAGCGCCGCGAAAATCAATGCGGGCGAGATTTTTAAGGCACTCGCGCCGGACGCGAGCGTGAAAGTGCTGTGAGCGGGAGCGTCTTCCGCTTGGCATGGGGCCGCGCGGAAAAAACGCTTGAAAACCAATCTGGGATATGGTAGAATTACATAGATTTTGGTGGCCGCGGCTCTAGCGGCGGGCGCGGTTCTTTGGGAATCGGGCTTGTGGCCTGGCGGGCGCGGGCCTTGTAGAAGACGGACAGGAGGATAGGGAGGAAATGGAAGTATTGGAGATCGTTCTTACGGTAGCGTTCATCCTCATCAGCGTCGCTTTGACAGTCATCGTCTTGATGCAGGAGGGCAAATCCGCCGGGCTTGGCGCGATCGCGGGCGCGGCGGACACGTATTGGGGCAAGAACAAGGGGCGTTCCATGGAGGGGATCCTTGTGAAGGTCACGACCGCGCTGGTGTGCTTGTTTATCGTGATCGCGGCCGTGTTGAACATCGGGAGCATATAGGCAGCCACCGCGCGGGCGGTTTGGGTGCGTAACATGAGAGACTGTCGGGCGCGGCAGTCTTTTTTGTCTTGCGGAAAGAGAGAATATGGGTAAGGATTCGTTGGAAGACAGGAAGAAAAAGATTTGCGGCACGTTTTCAGCGACTCCCCGGGGCTTCGGCTTCGTGACGGTGGAGGGGATGGAGCAGGACGTGTTCATCCCCGAGATGTATGTCAAGGGCGCAATGCACGGGGACGTGGTACAAATCGAGCTGACGCACGGGCGGCGCGGCGGGAAGCGGCAGGAAGGGAAAATCGTCAAGGTATTAGAGCATATGACGACCCGGATCGTGGGCCTTTTCCGGAAAAGCAAGAATTACGGCTTCGTCATCCCGGACGACGCGAAGCAGGCGCAGGATGTCTTCATCCCCTTAGAAAAGGCAAAGGGGGCAGAGGACGGGCATAAGGTGGTCGTCGAGATCACGGATTACGGGAATGAGAGACGGAAGCCGGAAGGGAAGGTTGTCGAGATTATCGGGAACGACGGCGACCCCGGGACGGACGTTTTGTCCATCGTGAAAGGGTACGACCTCCCGACAGATTTTCCGGATAAGGTACTAAGGCAGGCGTCCAACGTCGGGAAGCCGGTGAGCGAGGCGGACGCGGCGTGGCGCATGGACATCCGGGATTGGCAGATGGTGACGATCGACGGGGAGGACGCGAAGGATTTAGACGACGCGGTCAGCCTGACGATGGAAGGGGAAGATTACAAGCTAGGCGTCCATATCGCGGACGTCGCGAATTACGTCCAGGAGCGCAGCGCGCTGGACGTGGAGGCAAAAAAGCGGGGGACGAGCGTCTATCTGGTGGACCGCGTCATCCCGATGCTGCCGCGCCTGCTCTCAAACGGGATCTGCTCCCTTAACGCGGGGGAGGACAGGCTGGCGCTAAGCTGCATCATGCGGATTGACCGGACGGGGAACATCTTAGACCATGAGATCGCGGAAACGCTCATCCGCGTGGACGCGCGCATGACTTACACGAGCGTGAAGAAGATCCTAGAGGACGGGGACGCCGGGGAGTCCGAGAAATATGCGGACCTTGTCCCGATGTTTAAGAGGATGGAGGAATTGGCGGGAATCCTCCATCGGAAACGGCAAAGGCGCGGCGCCATTGACTTTGATTTCCCGGAGACGAAAGTGATCCTGGATGAGGATGGCAGGCCGTTAGAGATCATGCCTTATGAGAGGAACGTCGCGACGGACATCATAGAGGAATTCATGCTGGCGGCGAACGAGACGGTGGCGGAGGATTTTTATTGGCGGGAAATCCCCTTTGTCTACCGCACCCATGACACGCCGGATCCGGAGAAAATCCGCGAGCTGTCGCTGCTTACCCAGAAATTCGGCCATACCCTCCGCGCGGGCAAGGGGGATTTCCGCCCGAAGGCGCTGCAGAAGCTGTTAAGGAAGGTGAAGGGCGCCCCGGAAGAGGCGCTGCTAAGCCGCATGGCCCTGCGCTCCATGCAGCGGGCGAGGTACACGGTGGAATGCACGGGGCATTTCGGGCTGGCGGCGAAATATTACTGCCATTTCACCTCCCCCATCCGCCGGTATCCCGACTTGCAGATCCACCGGATCATCAAGGAGACGCTGCGGGGGAAGATGACGCAGGAGCGCGCCGTGCATTACCGGCAGATCCTTCCGGACGTCGCGGCCTCCTCCAGCGAGAGGGAGAGGCGGGCGGAGGAAGCGGAAAGGGAGACGGTCAAGCTCAAGAAAGTGGAATACATGGAGGAGCGCGTTGGCCAGGTTTTCGAGGGCGTCATCTCCGGCGTCACGGCCTGGGGGCTGTACGTGGAGCTGCCGAATACCGTGGAAGGGCTGGTCCACGTGACGAGCCTGCGGGACGATTATTACCGGTATGACGAGGCCGCCTGCGAGATGGTCGGGGAAAATTCCGGCAGGAAGTTCCAGCTGGGCGATTTGGCGCGGGTGGTCGTCGCGGGCGCGGACAGGATGATGCGCACGGTGGATTTCGTGCTGGAAAAAGACGCGGAATTTTACGGGTTGGGCGCCGCCGCGGACGTCGGGAGGAATCGGAATGGGCAAGGAAAGCATAAAGCAGGTCGCGAACAACAAAAAGGCGTTTCATGATTTTTTCATTGAGGATAAATACGAGGCGGGCATCAGCTTAGCGGGCACGGAGGTGAAGTCCCTGCGCATGGGGAAATGCTCCATCAAGGAGGCGTACATTCAGGTGGAGCATGGGGAAGTCATCATTTACGGGATGCACATCCCGCCTTATGAAAAAGGGAACATTTTCAATAGGGACCCGCTCCGCCCCCGGAAGCTGCTGCTGCACCGCGCGGAAATCAACAAGATAGCGGGGAGGATAAGGGAGAAGGGATATACGGTCGTGCCCTTGCAGGTATATTTCAAGGGAAGCCTGGTGAAGATGGAGATCGCGCTGGCGCGAGGCAAGAAGCTCTACGACAAGAGGCAGGATATCGCAAAAAGAGACATGAGGAGGGAAGCCGAGCGGGAGTTCCGGGCGCGGGGGAAGGGATTTCATTGATGAATCGGCGGGAACGTGGTACAATCATCCCAGGACAGAAAGGAGAATACGAGATGAAGAAAGCAATCAATGCCCCAAAGGCGCCGGCGGCGGTCGGCCCTTATGTGCACGCGGTAGAGGCCAATGGCTTGATTTTCACGTCGGGACAGCTGGGGCTGGACCCAGAAACCGGCACGCTCCCCGAGGGCGTGGAGGCGCAGGCGCGCCAAAGCCTTGAGAACTTGGCGGCAGTCCTTGAGGCGGCAGAAAGCGACTTAGCTCATGTGGTGAAGACGACGGTTTTTTTGGCGGATATCGGCGATTTCGCGAAAGTGAACGAGGTTTACGCGCAATATTTTGCCGGCGAGGCGCCGGCGCGTTCCTGCGTGCAGGCGGGCGGCCTCCCGAAGGGCGGCCTGGTGGAGATAGAGGCCATAGCCGTGAAGGCGGAGTGAGCCCCATGCCCCGCAAATCGGGGCGCCACCATGAATGAAAGCCCACGGATTGCTCCGCTGCGATGCAGCTCCCGCAATCCTACCCGTATTCGCAATCCGGGCTATCGCCCTACTTGCTCATACGGGTTAGCGTCGCTAATGTCCATGCGGATTAGACTGCAAGCAGTCCATCCGCATACCCATTGCGACTGGGCTTTCAAAGTAAGAAAGGGGCGGCTTGGGAAGGAGAAAGGCGTGGAAGCGGAACGGATTGAGGCCCTGCGCGGGCGGATGAGGCAGGAAGGGATCGACATTTACCTTGTGCCGACGGCGGATTTCCATCAATCCGAGTACGTCGGGGATTATTTTAAGGCAAGGCAGTACCTAACCGGGTTCACGGGATCGGCGGGCACGGCGGTCATCTCGATGGACGAGGCCGGCCTGTGGACGGACGGCAGGTATTTCATCCAGGCCGAGAGGGAGCTTGCAGGCGGCCCGGTCGTCCTGTTTAGGGACGGGGAGGAAAATGTGCCGAGCGTGAAGGAATATGTCAAGGAACACCTTCCCGCGGGCGGCTGCCTGGGCTTCGACGGCCGGGTGGTAAGCGCCGCGGACGGGCGGGAATACGAAAAGATCGCGCGGGAGAAGCAAGGAAGCCTGCGCTGGTCGGAGGACTTGGTTGGCAGCGTCTGGACAGGTCGCCCGCCGCTTTCCTCCCGCCCGGCTTTTTCGCTGGAGGAGCGTTACGCCGGGGAAAGCGTATCGTCCAAGCTCGCTCGGCTGCGGGAGGCGATGGGAAGAGAGGGCGCGGACGTCCATATCCTGACATCCCTGTGCGACATTGCCTGGCTCCTTAATGTCCGCGGCGGCGACATCCCCCACGTCCCGGTCGTGCTCTCCTACCTGGCGGTGACGCTGGAGGAATGCGCATGGTTCGTGCAGGACGGCGTCTTAGATGAGGGGATGCGCGAATTTTGCCGGCAGGCCGGCGTCTCGGTTTTGCCCTACGGGGGGATTTTAGACTATGTGGCGCGGATAGCGCCTGGGAAGAAGGTCCTGCTGGATGACCTGGCCGTGAATTACCGGATTTTCGCGGGCCTCCCGGAAGGGGCACAGGCCATCCTAAAGCCCAACCCGACGGAGTGGATGAAGGCGGTGAAGAACGAGGCGGAGCTGGCCAATTTGCGGAACGCGCACATTAAGGACGGCGTGGCTGTCACGAAATTCCTGTATTGGCTAAAGACGCGCGTTGGCAGGGAGGAAATCACGGAGATGTCCGCGGAAAGGCGGCTAGAGGATTTCAGGAGGGAGCAGGACCTGTTCTTAGACGCCAGCTTCGATACCATCTGCGCGTACGGGGAGCACGCGGCCATGATGCATTATTCCGCGACGCCCGGGACGGACGCGGCATTGAGGCCGGAAGGTTTCCTGCTGGTGGATTCCGGCGCGCATTACCTGGACGGGACGACGGATATCACGAGGACGGTCGCGCTAGGGCCTTTAAGCGAGGGGCAGAAACGCCATTTCACGGCGGTGTGCCGCGCCGCCATCGGGCTTGCGGGGGCGAAATTCTTAGAAGGATGCAGGGGGGAGAACCTGGATGTCCTGGCCAGGGAGCCGTTATGGCAGCTGGGGATGGATTACCGCTGCGGCACGGGGCACGGGGTAGGCTACCTGCTGAATGTCCATGAGGGGCCGAACCGGTTTTCCTGGAAGGAAGCGCGGGATGGAAGGCGCAGCTGCGTATTGCGCCCCGGGATGGTGACGACGGACGAGCCCGGCATCTACCTGGAAGGGGAGTACGGGATCCGCACGGAAAACGAGCTGGTTTGCCGGAAGGCGGAGAAAAACGAGTACGGGCAGTTCCTGGAATTCGAGACGGTCACGTACGCGCCGATTGACTTAGACGCCATCCTTCCGGAAGAGATGACGGCGGGGGAGCGGGATTTTTTAAACCGCTACCATGAGAAGACATACGAGAAGCTCTCCCCGTTCCTGGAACGGGAGGAGCGGGCATGGCTAAGGGAGAGCACGAGGGCGGTTTGACGGTGCCGGCGCGAAGGCGGGCGTAAGGAGCGGTATGGGGAAAAAAATAGTTTTGGTGGATGGGCACAGCATCTTAAACCGGGCATTTTACGGGCTTCCCGACCTGACGAACGCGGAAGGCTTCCACACGAATGCCATTTACGGGTTTTTGAACATCCTGTTTCGTATTTTGGAGGAAGAGAAGCCAGGATGCCTTACGGTGGCGTTCGACGTTCATGCGCCGACGTTCCGCCATAAGATGTACGCGGAATACAAGGGCACGCGCAAGCCGATGGCGGAAGAGCTGCGCAGCCAGGTGCCCGTGATGAAGGAAGTCCTGCGTTCCATGGGGGTCGTGACCGTGGAAAAAGAGGGATATGAGGCGGACGACGTCATAGGCACGATCGCGGGGATTTGCGAGGGGAAGGGATATGAGGTCTCCATCGTCTCCGGGGACCGCGATTTGCTTCAGCTCGCGACCGGCCATGTCAAGGTGCGCATCCCGAAGACGAAGCGCACGGGGACGGAGATCGAGGATTATTACGCGAAGGACGTGAAAGCGGCATACCAAGTCACGCCAAGGGAGTTCATTGACGTGAAGGCGCTGATGGGGGACGCCTCCGACAATATCCCGGGCGTGCCGGGAATCGGGGAGAAGACCGCGACCGCGATCATCAGCTCTTTCGGCAGCATCGAGAACGCGTACGCGCACATCGAGGAAGTTGCGCCCGCGAGGGCAAGGAACAGCTTGCGCGAGCACTATGACATGGCGAGGATGAGCAAGGAGCTTGCGACGATCGACGTCCATGTCCCGCTAGAGTATGACCCGGACGCGTCGGCGATTGGAAATCTTTTTACGCCCGAAGCCCGTGACTGGATGAAGAAGCTGGAGTTTAAGAACCTGCTGCAGCGTTTCTGGGATGCCGAGCCACAGACCTCTTCCATGGAGGGGAAATTCCGGAGGATCCAAACGCGCGGGGAGGCCGATGAGGCTTTCCTCGCGGCGGGAGCGGCGGGCCGCGCCGGCTTCTGGGTGGCGGCGGAGCGAGAGGGCCCTTTCGCCGTGCCGGAAGAGATCACGGGGATTGCCCTTGCGTGGGGGGAAGGCGGGGACGGGGAGGCGCCGGATCAGGGAGAGTCCGTGTTCCTGGAAGCGGGCGGAGAGCTGGCGGGTCAGGATTTGGCGCGGCGTCTGGCCGGATTGCTGCGGGAGCGGCGAGCCGTCACGCTCGGGCTAAAGGAGCAATTGCCTTATCTGGAATGCGCGTGGGAGGACGGAGCGTGGGAGGACGGCGCGTGGCCGGACGGCGCGGATTGCCCGGACGACGTAAAGATTGCCGCGTACCTCCTAAACCCGTTGAAAAGCGATTACTGCCATGACGATATCGCGAGGGAGCATTTGGGGCAAATGATTCCGTCTAAGACGGATTTGCTTGGGAAAAAATCCCTGCCGCAGGCGGCAAAATCCGCAAAGGACGCGCTGGCCGCCTACGCGTGCGGCGTGGCGGGGGCATCCTTAGCGGCTATGGGGGAATTGGAGCGCAAGCTTCGGGAAAGCGGCATGTGGGAGCTCTACCGGGAAATCGAGATGCCCCTGGCGCTTGTCCTTCGCGACATGGAGCGGGAGGGCGTGCGCGTCAACGCAGAGGCCCTGCGCGAGTATGGCGAGAACCTGGACGTGCGGATCCGCGCGTTGGAACAGGAGATCTACGAGGACGCGGGAGAGAGCTTCAACATCAATTCCCCCCGGCAGCTTGGCGACATCCTCTTCGGGAAACTGGGGATCCCTTGCGGGAAGAAGACGAAGACGGGTTATTCCACGGCCGCCGGCGTCTTAGAGAAGCTGGCGCCGGATTACCCGGTGGTGTCTAAGGTCCTGGAATACCGGCAGCTGACGAAGCTGATGTCCACGTACGTGGAGGGGCTCTCAGCCGTCATCCGAAAGGATGGGAGGATCCACTCCACGTTCCACCAGACCGTTACCGCGACGGGGCGGATCAGCAGCGCGGACCCGAACCTCCAGAATATCCCGATCCGGACGGAATTGGGGCAGGAGCTGCGCAAGGTGTTCATCCCGAAGGAGGGGTGCGTGCTGGTTGACGCGGATTACTCGCAGATCGAGCTGCGCGTGCTTGCGCACATGTCGGGGGATGAGAACCTCACGCGGGCCTACCGGACGGCGCAGGACATCCACCGGATCACGGCATCTAGGGTCTTCCATGTGCCCTTCGCGGAAGTGACGGAGCAGCAGCGCAGGGACGCGAAAGCCGTGAATTTCGGGATCGTGTATGGGATCAGCTCATTCGGGCTAAGCCAGGGCTTAAGCATTACGAAAAAAGAGGCGGCGGAATATATAAACGCCTATTTTGAGACCTATCCCGGCGTCAAGAAATTCCTTGACTTTTTGGTGGAGGAGGCGAAGGAAAAGGGATATGCGACGACCATGTTCGGCAGGAGGCGCCCGGTGCCGGAGCTTGCGTCCGGGCAGTTCGCTAAACGTTCCTTCGGGGAGCGCGTGGCGATGAATTCCCCCATCCAGGGCACGGCCGCGGATATCATCAAGATTGCCATGATACGCGTTTCCGCCGCGCTTAGGGCCGAGGGATTGCGCTCCAGGCTTATTTTGCAAGTGCATGACGAGCTGCTAGTCGAGGCGTATGAGGAAGAAGCGGATTTGGTGGAGGAAATCCTCCGGCGGGAAATGGAGCATGCGGCGGATCTTTCGGTCAAGCTGGAAATCGGCATGGGCCGGGGCAGGAGCTGGCATGAGGCGCATTGAGCATGTGCCAGGGCAGGAGCTGGCATGAGGCGCATTGAGCATGTGCCAGGGGCGGCATGAGGCGCGTTGGGCGTGGGCATGGGCTGGCATGAGGCGCGTTGGGCGTGGCCAAGGGCGGCATGAGGCGCGTTAAGCGCGACGGATCTGGAAGCGGGCAGTTACGAACGAAGGAGTAGGGTATGCAGGTCATTGGGATTACGGGCGGAGCGGGAGCAGGGAAATCCGCCGTTTTGGAGTATTTGGAAGAGAATTACAGGGTGAAGAATCTAGAGGCGGACAAGATCGCGAAGGAGCTCATGGCGCCTGGGACGGCATGCTACCGCAAGCTCGTGCGCGTCCTGCCCTCCGGCCTCTTAGAGGAAGACGGCGCCATTGACCGGGAGGCGTTAGCGGAGCAGCTGTTCCGCTCGGACGAGCTGAGGAACCAGGTGAATGGCATCGTGCATCCCGCCGTGAAGGACTATATCGTGGAGCAGGTCGACGAGCAGAGGGAAATCGGCGTCCTTGATTTTGTCGTCATCGAGGCGGCGTTGTTGATAGAAGGGGAGTATGAGAGAATCTGCGACGAGTTTTGGTATGTTTACGCCCCGGAAAAAATAAGGCGGCAGCGATTGATGGAGAGCCGGGGGTACACGGGCGAGAAAGCGGACTTGATTTTCGCCAGCCAGCTTCCCGACGAGGAATACCGGAAATATTGCCAGACCGTGATTGACAACAGCGGGACGAAGGAGGAGACGTTTTACCAGGTCGCGCAGATCATGAAGGAGAAGGGTGAGATCAGGCAAATGGAACAGGATTTGGACGAGATTCCATTGGTTTTCGGGCTGGACATCGGGACGAGGAACGTCGTGGGCACGGTGGGGTATAAGGAGGAGAACGAATTTTACGTCATCGCGCAGTACGTGAAGGAGCATGAGACGCGCTCCATGCTAGACGGGCAGATCCACGACATCGGGCGCGTCGGGCGCACCATCCATGCCGTCAAGAAGGCGTTGGAGGATCAGCTCCATATCCGGCTGGACGAGGTGTGCATCGCCGCGGCGGGGCGCGTGCTGAAGACGGTTTCCACGACGGTGGAGTACGCGTTCCAGGAAGAGGTGGTCGTGACCGGGGAGGACATCCATACGCTGGACTTGCTTGGCGTGGAGAGAGCGCAGCATATCTTAAACGAGAACAATGACAGCCACCTGAAATTCTATTGCGTGGGATATTCCGTGGTGAAATATTACCTGAACGGGGATATGTTTTCCAACTTAGAGGGGCATAAGGCGGAAGTCATCAGCGAGGAGATCATCGTGACCTTCCTGCCGGAGGACGTCGTGGACGGCCTGTATTCCGCCGTTGCCCTGGCGGGGCTGCGCGTGGCGAACCTGACGCTGGAGCCAATCGCCGCCATCAACGTGGCGATCCCGGAGACGTTCCGCATGCTGAACATCGCGCTCGTGGACGTGGGCGCGGGGACAAGCGATATTTCCATCACACGGGACGGGAGCATCATCGCCTATGGCATGATCCCGTGCGCGGGGGACGAGATCACGGAGCTTTTGGTGCAGCATTACCTCGTGGATTTCAAGACAGCCGAGCATATCAAGCTAAGCTCCACGACGGAAAAGGAAATTGAGTACCAGGATATCATGATGATCAAGCATAAGGTGAGCGCGGAGGAGATCTGGGACTTGATCAAGCCCGTGGTAGACGGCTTGACGGAAAATATCGCGGAGAAAATCAAGCAGCTCAACGGCGGCACCAGCGTGAGCGCGACGTTCGTCGTCGGCGGCGGCGGCAAGGTGCACGGGTTCGTGGAGAACTTAGCGAAGGAGCTTGGGCTTCCCCCGGAGCGCGTGGCGCTTCGCGGGGAGGAAGTGCTGCAGGAAATCCATTTCTCGCAGCCGGAAATCAAGAAAGATCCGCTCTTGGTGACGCCGATTGGCATTTGCCTCAATTATTACGACCAGCGGAATAACTTCATTTTCGTGCGCTTCAACGGGGAGCGCATGAAGTTGTATGACAATAACAAGTTAACGATCGTCGACGCCGCGATGCAGGCGGGGTTCCCCAATGAGCAGCTTTTCCCGCGGCGGGGCCCGGAGATCACGTTCACCGTCAATGGCAAGAAGAGGGTCGTCCGCGGGCAAACCGGGGAATCGGCGGTCGTGCGGGTCAACGACCGGATCTCGAGCATCAACGCGCCTTTGGAGCCGAACAGCGAGATCGTGATTGAGCCGTCCACCGCGGGCGCGCCCGCGTCCTGCCGGCTGGATGAGCTTGAGGAATACGGGGAAGCCAGCCTCTCGTTCGAGGTCAATGGCAAGATGGTGAGCTGCCCGAAATTCGTGGAGGTCAACGGGAGGCTGGAGCCGCCCGACTATGAGATCCAGGAAGGCGACAGCGTGGAAACGCGCAATTATTATACGGTCGCCCAGCTGATTGAGTTCATGGACGTGGAGATTGACATGGACATGGATATCCTGGTGAATAACATGCCGGCGGAATTCGACACGATGGTGTATGAGAATTTCTCGATTTCGTGGAGGGAAATCACCTACCGGACGCATCAAGCCGAGATTGACAAGGAGCGCGCGCAGGAAGAAAACCGGGTGGCCGTGGCGGAGTTCCCGCCGGAAACGATGCCGGAAGCACAGGCGGGCGGAGCGGAATATTTGCCGGGGACCGTGGCGGATGCGCAGGCAGTGCCAGGGCTGGAAGGGCAGAGCCAGATGTCTGGAGCCGTTGTGGAAGCGCAGGCAGTGGCTGGACTGGAAGGGTCGAGCCAGATGTCTGGAGCCGTGCCGGAAGCGCAGGCGGGCGGAGAGGAATATTTGCCGGAGACCGTGGCGGAATCAGGGATAGAAGGGCAGATGCAGCTGGCGGGAGAGTTGCCGGGGGCAGGGTCGGAGGCACAGATGTCTGTGGCTGGATATCCGCTAGGGACCATGCCTGGAACACAGACGGAATCAGGGCTGGAAGAGTCAGGGCAGCTGGCGGGAGAGTTGCCGGGGGCTGTGGCGGAAGCGCAGGCAGTGCCGGGGATAGAAGAGCCGAGCCAGATGTCTGGAGCCGTGGCGGGAACGGAACCCCTTCCCGGGGCAGGGTCGGAGGCACAGGCATCTGGGGCGGGATACCCGCTAGGAACCGTGTCTGGAACGCAGACGGAATCAGGAATAGAAGGGCCGATGCAGCCGGCGGGAGAGCTGTCTGGGACGGAGCCGGAAGCGCAGGCGGCTGGGATAGAAGGTCAGGCGCCGGTTGGCGGCGGGCTGCTTGGCGCGAGAGAGGAAGGGATGGCGTTGTCTGGGGGAAGCTTGACGGCGCCGGAAGCAGAGTCCGGGATGACGACGCCAGGGACGCGGGAAGCACAGACATCCGTGGCGGGTTACCCGTCCGTGGCAGAGCCGGAAGCACAGGCAGCGCTGGGGCTGGCAGAGCCGGGGCAGTTGTCTGGAGCTGTGGCGGGAACGGAATCCCTTCCCGTGGCAGAGCTGGAAGCACAAGCGTCCGGGGCGGCAGAGCCGGGGCAGTCTGCGGAAACGCGTCCTAGCGCGG
>CAZOLD010000007.1:9672-21814 GCA_964580595.1 uncultured Eubacterium sp. | reverse complement strand
TCTTATTTTTACTTTCTATCTGCTCCGTTGCTCTTCGATCCACCCTACGTGAACCTCAAGCTGGAAACAGATTCCCTCGAGTTACGGCATATCACTCATGCCGAATCTCTTAGTTCCCCGTCACGTTTTCGTAAACCAGATCCTCGTAAGAGGCCGGCGTCGTGTCAATGAAATTGCTTTCCGCCATGAAGGTCGCCAACTCAAACAGGCCGTTCGTTTCCGTGGTGTAGCTGCTCTTCTTGATGTAATTCAGCTCGTCTTCCTCGCTGTTCCCGTCAAACTCGCAAGTGATCTTCGCAGCCTCCTCGGGGCTGTTATTCAGCATGTCGATGGCCTCTTGCAGGGCATCGCACAGTGCCTTGTAAAGAGCAGGGTTCTCGTCATGCATCGTTTCGGACGCGACGCCAACGATAAAGGACTTGTCTACGCCCCATGCCTCATTGACATCCTTGATCTCATGCAGGTTGCTTTCCTCGCGCTCCTGGAAAATATAGGGGCTCGAAGTCAGGTGGCAGGAAATGTTTCCGCTCTCCAGAGCTGTCATCCCGTCCGGATGCGCCATCGCGACGATGTTCGCGTCAAGCGCGTGGGGATCCAGCCCCGCGTTCTTCAGTGCAAGCGCCAGGATAATATGCTGGAAGGAACCGATGTTCACGAGCGCAATTTGGTTGTCGCTCCCGATAATGTCCTCAAAGGACTGGATGCTTTCGTCGTTTGTCATGAGCCCGTGCTCCTGACCGGAAACGTTGGCAAAAATCTTATAGCCGACGCCCTTCGTGACCCCCGTGACCGCCGGGCCTACGCCTAGGAAGCCGACGTCCAGGCTCCCGCCTGAAATGCCCGTGTTGATGTCAGCACCGGAGCTCATCTGCGTCCAAGTGACGGTGACATTGCTGCCCGTAGCCTCTTCATAAGCCTTCTCAATCAAGCCCTGCTCCTTCATCAAGCCAACCGGAGCGTAAGCCAAGCCGTACTGGTAAGCGATGTTCAACGTCGCGTCGCCGCCGCCCGCAACATCGCTGCCCTCATCCGAGCCGGCGCCGCCTAGATATTCGGAGACGTTCGCGCTTTCCACGTATTCTTTGTTGATGTGCGGCTCAATGTCATACTCCTCCTCCAGGTTGCCAATCTTCACGAGGAAGGAAATGGTATCCTGCAGGTTTTGCACGTCCTCGTCAGAGAACACGACATTGTAATCGTATTTGTCGATGACTTCCATGAGCTGATCCGGCTCAAGGGAGAGATAATCCGCGATCTTCGACTTGACGTCGTCGCTCATCTCATCCAGGGAGCCCGCCGCCTTCGCGTACTCCTCGATGATGACCTTCATGACGTCCGGGTTGTCCTTCGCGAAAGCGGTCCGCGCCATGATCGTGTTCACGCCAAGGAGGCCGCATTCCGAGCCATCGCCGATGATCTTCGCCGTGCCGTCTTCCACGAGCCTCGTGACATTCGGCTCCCAGACGCACACAGCGTCCACTTCGCCGGTGGAAAGGACGGATGCCGCGTCGCCCATGGAGATATTCACGAGCTCCACGTCGGAATTGATGTCAAGCCCCGCGGAAGAAAGCAGCTTGTCCGCAAGGTTATGCCCCGTGGAACCGAAAGTCGTGCCCACGGTCTTCCCCGAGAGGTCAGCCGGGGAATTGATGTCGGAACCCGCGCTGGCAAGCATCGCGTAGGAGTGAGGCCCCTCCGCGGAAATCGCCACGACTTCCGATTCCTGTCCTGCCGCGATGCCGGATACGGATGGGACGTCGCCCATCACGCCTATGTCCGATGAGCCGGAAGAAAGGGATTCGTTCATTGGCGGGCCGGACTCAAAGTCGTTCCACGTCACAGTAACGCCGATATCCGAGAGGGCTTTCTCAAGCGTCCCGCTTTCCCTTGCCACGTAAAGCGGGATGAAAGCCGCGGAAGGCTGGATCGCGATTCGAACTTCCTTGCCCTCGCTTGTGTCTGAGGCGTCAGTTTCGTCCGTGCTGTCCGTGGCCTCCGTACTGTCCGTGGCCTCCGTGCTGTCGCTGGAGTTGCCGCCCGCGTTTGCGGATTCACTGGAATTCGAGGAATTCCCGGATCCGCCGCACCCGGCTATGGACGCGATACCAAGCACCATAGCCAATGCTGTTGCTAAAATTCTCTTTTTCATAGCTGTTCTCCTTTTTTATTGTATTAAACCCCGCGAAATGCCGGGATTTTGTCATGATATGATGCGCGACCGCTTCTCCTTTTTCGTCGAGGCCTGCAGCAGGTCGCCCTCGCTGAAGAACTCGTCATATATCATCTTGCGGATTTCCAGGAACTCATAGCTGTTCCTGTCGCGCGGCTCAGAAAGGCCGACATGAACCACCTGTTTGATTTTTCCGGGTCTCGAGGAAAGCACGAAAATCCGATCCGCCAGGTAAACCGCCTCGTCTATGTCATGGGTAACCAGAATCATCGTCGTTCTCGATTGCTTCTGGATATTTTTCAATTCGTTTTGCATGGAAATCTTCGTGAAGGTATCCAAAGCGCCGAACGGCTCGTCCAAAAGCAGGACAGCCGGGTTGTTCACGAGCGCCCTGGCGATCCCCGCGCGCTGCGCCATGCCGCCGGAAAGCTGCCTCGGATAGGATTTCTCGAACCCTTTCAGCCCGACAAGCTTCACATATTCCCTCACCAGACGCTTCTTCTCTTCCTTGCTGACGCCGTTTAGGGCGTAGCCAATGTTCTGCTCCACGGATAGCCAAGGGAAGAGCCGGTGCTCCTGGAAGACCATGCCCCTGTCCTTCGCGGGCTTCGTGACGGTCTTCCCGTCAACCATGACCGTGCCCTCGTGATCCGGATCCAGGCCCGCGATAGCCCTTAACAGAGTGCTCTTCCCGCAGCCGCTCGCGCCGACGACGCAAATCGCCTCGCCTTTCCGGATCTGGAAATTGATGTCGTCTAACACATGGAGCCGCCCGCCCTTGCCGTCAAAATACTTGCTTAGGTTCTTGACCGAGATATAACTCTCGTTCTGGCGGTTCTCGTTTGCCTTGGAATTCTGCAATTCCGTGATTTTCACGCCCATTTTTTCCTCCTGTTCCTGTTTATAGGTTGAGTAAACCCCCATGCGGGGCACCACCATGGATGAAAGCCCACGGATTGCTCCGTTGCCCATCTTTTCTAATTCCAGCGGATTACCGCGTGTTCCGTGACCCTTAGGAGGGAATCCATGATCTTCCCGATAATCCCGATCGTGAGCATCCCGATGAGAACGATGTCCGTACGGCCAAACTGCCTTGCGTTCATGATCATGTAGCCAAGGCCTGTGGAGGAGGACACCAGCTCCGCCGCCACCACGCACATCCAGCAGGAGCTTAGCCCGACACGGAGGCCCGTGAAGATATTCGGCGCGGCGCTGGGGATGACCATAAGGAAAATATGCTTCAAAAGCGGCGTCTCCATGGATTCCGAAACTTCAATCAGTTTGATGTCCGTCTGCCGGATGCCGTCCACGACGTTAATTAATATGGTAAAAAACCCTCCGAGGAAAATCAGGAAGATTTTGCCGCTCTCCCCAATGCCGAACCAAAGGATGACAAGCGGGATCCATGCGATTGGCGGGATCGGCTTCACGATCTGGATAAGCAGGTTCGTGAACCGCTCCAAATGCTTGGACAGCCCGATCAGGATCCCGAGCACGACGCCAAGCGCCGCCGCGATTAAGAATCCCTTCAGAACACGCACGATGCTGATCACGAGGTTTTCCCACAGGGTGCCCTGCTCGATGAGAGAGACAAGGGAATCGCCTACCTTTTGCGGCGTGGGCATGATGACGGAATTGAGCTTGCCGCTGTTCCCCAGGATGAACCAGACTACCAGGATCGCGGTCACGAGGGCCAGATACTCGACTGCGTAGCCAAATTTCTTCAAAGAGTTCCGAAACATTGCCGTTTCCCTCCAAAACCTTGTTTTTCGCAACATCGCTTTGCTAAAATAGCACGGAAAGAAATGGCTTTAATTCTAAAATAGAATCAAAAATAAAATAATTGAAAATTTAATTCCGAAATAGAATAAAGACATAGAAATATCAAAATAAAATTCTAAAAAAGAATTAAACAGGAAATGTTTTGTGATTAAATTATCGTAGTTGCAGGAAAAGACGCAAGAAACAGGGAGTGGTCCATGGAAACGGAAAGCCCAACAGGGATTGTGTTCAACGTTCAGAGGTATACGATACACGACGGGCCGGGGATACGCACGGAATTGTTCCTGAAAGGATGCCCGCTTCGCTGCAAGTGGTGCGGGAATCCGGAGAGCCACAAGCCATACATGCAGGCGGGGATCTATCCGTCCAAGTGCCTGGGCTTGGAGGCATGCGGCCTGTGCGCGAAAAGCTGCGCGCATGACGCGCTGCATTTCGATTCCGGGAAGCTTTCCGCCATAGACAGGGAGGCATGCAGGAATTGTCTGGAATGCGCAAGCGCCTGCCCCTCGGACGCCATCAAGCAATGGGGGACTCCCATGACGGCCGAAGAGGCGGCGGAAGTGGTTCGCAGGGATATTTCCTATTATAATAGCTCCGGCGGAGGGGTCACGCTCTCCGGCGGCGAGCCGCTCATGCAGGCGGATTTCGCGGCAGCCCTCTTCTCGATATGCCGGGAGGAGGGGATACAGACTTGCATGGAGACGACGCTTTGCATGGGCTGGGACGTCATTTCCAAGGTTCTCCCGGTGACGGACATGTTCATTTCCGATATCAAGCACATGGATACGGAGACGCATCGGGCATATACGGGCGCCGGGAACGAGCTGATCCTAGAGAACATCGAGAAAGTCGTGCGCACGGGGAAGCCGGTGATTTTGCGCGTTCCCGTGATTCCGGACGTCAATGACACGCCGGAAAACATGGAAGCGACGGCGGATTTCATCTTAGGGAAGCTGGAAGGGAAGATCAAGCAGCTCCAGTTATTGGAATTCATGCGCCTGGGAGAGGAGAAATACGAGTCTCTCTGCATTCCCTACCCGATGGCGGGGATTCAGGTGGATAAGGATAAATTCAGCACGAAAGTAAAGGGCTTCGCGGAATATTTTAACAGCCGCGGCATCCCCTGCATCGCGGGGGCGACCACGAAGGAGGAGAAAAAGCATGATTAAGGAAAGTCCTTGCGGCACAGAGCCGTACGATATGAATTATGGTGTGGGGTATCGCGTGGGACATGACGATTTTTCCCCATACGAGAGGGTGAACCGCCTGCGGAAGGTATTCCTAGACCGGGAATTCGATATCGACATCCAGAGGGCTCGCCT
Source organism: uncultured Eubacterium sp. (assembly GCA_964580595.1). Taxonomy (GTDB): domain Bacteria; phylum Bacillota; class Clostridia; order Lachnospirales; family Lachnospiraceae; genus Petralouisia. Next base: position 16,540 of record CAZOLD010000007.1, on the reverse strand, counting down.
GGTCACGCAAGCCTACAAGGAGCATCCGGATCTGTCGGCGGCGGGCAAGGCCGCTTACGCGCTGAAGAATATCCTGGAAAAAACGAACATCCAGATTTATGACGACGAGCTGATCGTGGGCGAGATCGCGGCTCCGGCGAAAGCGGCGCCGATTTACCCGGAATTTTCCGTGGAATGGATCATCGACGAGCTGAAGCACCACCCGTTTGACCAGCGCGAGCACGATAAGTTCTATATTAAGGAAGAGGATAAGGAAGAGCTGCTGGAAATCCTGGAATTCTGGCGCGGCAATACCATCGCGGATTCCGTGGAGGCGGCGATGGACGAGGAGCATAAGAAGGGCAGCGAGATGGGGAAGAGGGTATTCATGACGAACCTTTACCATTTCGGCGGCATCGGGCATTTCGTGATGGATTACGAGAAGCTGCTCCGCGTGGGATTTGGCGGACTCACCGAGGAGGCGCGGGAGAACCTGGCGAAGTTAGAGCGGGAAAACGCGGACGGGAAGCTTCATGACGGCGAATATGAGAAGAAAAAAGATTTTTACGAGGCGATGATCCTAGAGCTGGAGGCGGCCAGCCATTATGTGAGGAGGTTCGTCCCCCTTGCCCTGGAAAAAAGCATCAAGGAAAGGGATCCGCAGCGGAAGACGGAGCTTTTGCAGATTGCCGAGAATTGCAGGCAGATCGCGAAAGGCCCCGCGAATACCATGTGGCAGGCGATCCAGCTGTGGCATTTCGCCACGACCATCACGCTGATTGAGTCGAACGGGCATTCCGTTTCTTATGGGAGGATGGACCAATGGCTGTATCCCTATTATGAGAGGGATATGGAAAACCATGAGATTTCCAAGGATTTCGCCCAGGAGCTTTTGGAATGCGCTTATGTGAAGATGGGCAACCCGTCCAAGCTTAAGGATAGGATGACCGTGCGTGTGCGCAACGGGCGCGGCTGGGGCGGGGAGTCCCTGACCATTGGCGGCGTGGACAGGGACGGGAACGACGCGACGAACGACTTAACCTACATGATGCTGGAGGCGTCGGTCCATACGAGGATGATGAATCCCTGGGTTTGCGTGAGGATGCACAAGGACACGCCGCGCGAGCTGCGCGTGAAGGCCGTGGAATGCATCCGCGCGGGATACGGGCACCCGAAGCTGTTCAACGACGAGGCGGCGATTGCCGCGATGCGGCGCAAGGGGATGAGCCTGGAGGAGGCCAGGGACTACGAGGTCGTGGGATGCGTGGAGCCCGACCTGGCGGGCCGCGAGTACGGCTTGCATGACGCGGCGTACATGAATATCGCGAAAGTGCTGGAATTGTCCTTAAATGGCGGCCGGTGCGTGGGATGCGGCAGCTCCTGCCCGCGTTACGCGCAATGCGCGGGAGCGGGGCAGACCTTAGGCCCGGACACCGGCAACCTGGCGGATTTCCGTTCCATGGACGAAGTGCTGGAAAGCTTTGACAAGCAGATGTCCTATTGGACGGGGCTGATGTGCGACAATATAAATTTGATCGAGCAAGTGCATAAGGAATTGAAGCCGCTTCCCTACGCGTCCGCGTTTTTCGAGGGATGCATGCGGCAGGGGAAGGATTTGGGCGACGGTGGCGCGGATTATAATTTCACGGGTCCGCAGGCGAGCGGGATCGGCACGTGCGCGGATGCGCTCACCGCGATAAAGCAGCTGGTGTTCGACGAGAAGAAATATACCGGCAAGGAATTGCTGCAGGCGATGGAGGATAACTGGGAAGGGCATGAGGTGCTCTATGCCCTTGTGAACGGGAGCAAGGTGCATCACTACGGGAATGACGACGATTACGCGGACGATCTGTTCAAGGAGGTGTTCAACTGCTATTGCAGGAATGTCTCCGGCAGGAAGAACCCGCGCGGCGGCACGTTCTGCCCGGGCGTCTACACGGTGAACGCGAACGTGGGGCTCGGCATGGACCTCGCGGCATCCCTAGACGGGCGCAAGGCGGGGGAGCCTCTCTCCGACAACATGGGGCCCGTCCATACGGAAATGGCGTCGCACGATATCAGCGGCCCTACGGCCATCGCGAATTCCGTGTCGAAAGCGGACCACAGCCTGGCCACGAACGGCACGCTCCTGAATTGGAAATTCCCGCCGGAATGCGTCGCGGGCGTGGAGGGGCGCGAGAACCTGGTAAGCTTCATTGACACGTATTTTTCCAAGAAGGCGATGCATTGCCAGTTCAATATCATGAGCAGCGACATGATGCGGGCGGCCATGGAGAAGCCGGAGGATTACAAGGACATGCTCGTGCGCGTGGCGGGATACAGCGCGTATTTCGTGGAGCTGGGCAAGCCCCTGCAGATGGATCTCATCCACCGCACGGAGCTCTCGTTCTAAAGGCTCAAGTATTGCAAACGGAGTGGATTTGTACTATAATGAGCACGACGAGCGGCCATATTGGATGATGTTGGGAAGTACCTTGCCGCGATAGCGGCGGGCCCGCCCTTTCGCATGGAGTGGGATATATGGCATAGGGCCGTCAGGAAGGAGATTACGATGGCACAGGTGACGAAGGACACGATGATTGGCGAGCTGCTGCAGATTGACGAGGGCGTCGCGCCCATCCTGCTGGATATCGGGATGCATTGCTTAGGATGCCCGTCATCCCAGATGGAATCGATTGAGGAGGCGGCCATGGTGCATGGCATTGAGCCGGACGCGCTCGTGAGCAAGATTAACGAGTTCCTGGCGAAGCAGTGACCGGGCATTTTCATCGTAACGCGAAAAGCGGCGGGCCTACAGACGGGCCTGCCGCTTTTGCATTCCGTATCCGATTTTGATTCGTGAATAGGCTTTCGCCTAAAAGCTCAAACGGCGACGCGGCCGCGAACGCGGCCGGACGCCCAAAACATGCCTGGCCGTTAACGCCCCCCTTCTTAACTCCATAAGACTGATGAAGGAATTTCCTGTGATATAATGCGTGGTTTCGCGCCGCCGCGAAAGCGAAGCCCAAGACGGGCGCGGCGCCAGGTTACGATGCTCCCGCGAATTTCCAGGCATCGCGGGGAACATTGGCCGGATCTTCCCTTGTGTTCCTCATTGATCTTTTTCCTAAATTTTCCCAATTGTTATCTCTGTGCTGCCGGCATAGCGGCGATTTAAAGTTACGCGGGGAAAATCCTTGCCTGCGGGCCTCTTGGAAATGCGCGCCGCCCGTTTCCCATGCGGGCGTATCCGTACGCAGGCGTCTTGCTGCATGCAGCCGCTCTCGCCCCCATCGCAAAGATAGGCGCACGATCGCGTGATTGCAAATAAAATGGTATCGTATCAGACATCCGCGGAAAGCGGATCATGATAGGTAAAACGTGATAAGCATAACATAGATGTAACGGAAATGATGCCGGGCACAAGGCCACCCGCCGCCTACGGCGGAAAAGCACCACGCGCGGGAAACCGCTTGTGAAAGAGTACGGGACAAAAGTCCCCGCGCGCCCCTGGCCCAACGCCATCGAAATGTGAGACCCGCCCGGGAAGCCTTCCCTCGCGCCATGCGGGGAAACAGGAAATCGCGGCACATGCCTGGCCGGCCGCGACGCCTTCCCGGTAGATAGATAAATCGCTCGGCTCCTTTCTGCCTGAGCCGGATAAGCATCTCTGGGTATCTTATAACATAGATTGGATGCCAATTGCAATACTTTCATCGGAATTTTTAGAAAGTTAATAGAAATTTAAGAGATTTCTGGCACAATTTTTTTGAAAACAGGCCCGGTATGACTTGACGAAACGCAAGGAAATGTAATATACTTTCCTTATCGAGATGCTTGTGCCGGCAACTGCTGGCTGTTACTATTGTGCAGGGGGTGCGCGTGCCGCGCATCCCCGTAGATAGTATTCCTTAAGGATGTGATCACATGAAGATTGAGAAAGTGAATGAGAATCAGATTCGCTGCACGCTGACGAGGGAAGATTTGGCAGATCGACAGATCAAGCTGAGCGAGCTGGCATATGGCACGGATAACGCGAAGAGGCTGTTCCGCGACATGATGCAGCAGGCGGCTTATGAGTGCGGTTTTGAGGCAGAGGACATCCCGTTGATGATTGAGGCGATCCCGCTTTCGGCGGATACGATCATATTGATAATTACGAAGGTAGAGTGCCCGGAGGAGCTGGATACCCGGTTTTCCCAGTTCTCCCCCTCGGACGGCGACGAGGATACGGCGGTTCAGGACGGGGAGGGCGAGCGTCCGGCGGAGAGCGCCGGCGCGGACGACATATTAGAGATGTTCCACAGGATCCGGGAAGAGGTCAGGAAGGCGGAGAACGAGCAGAAATTAAAGAACCTGCCCGCCGCGGGGCAGACCGCGAGCCAGGATGGGCAGCAGGGCGGGGACGGCCACATGGTCGTGGACGTCACGAAGCTGTTCGTTTTTGACGGGCTGGATGAGATTAACCGCCTGGCGCATGTGCTCAAGGGCTTTTACAACGGCTGCAACGTGCTATATAAGAACAAGCTTAACCGGAAGTATTACCTGCTTATCAGCAAGAGCCAGCACACGCCGGAGGAATTCAATAAGGTATGCAACATCCTGGCGGAATACGCGCATCAGGAGAAATATTCCTCCTCGATACAGGCGTTTTTCGAGGAGCATTACGAGGTGATACTGAAGAAGGACGCGCTGCAGACATTGGGCGAGATTTAGGCGGAGACGGGCGCGGGAATTGAGCAGGATTTTATTTACAGGATTTTCATAGAACCCCTTGTGTGTTTGCATGAGGGGTTTTTGCATAGGAGGATATCATGGCGGATCGATGGGAACCGAAGGAAGGGCCGGATTTTGACGGGCAGGCGGGGTCCGGTTATGACGATCCATCGGATTGGGAAGCGGACGGGGACTGGCGGCGAGAAAGCGGCGCGCGGGACAGAGGCTGGGAGCGGGAAAGTGACGCGCGGGACGAGGACTGGGATCAGGAAACCGATGCGCGGGACGAGGACTGGGAGCAGGAAAGCGGAGCGCGTGACGGGGACTGGCGGCGGGAAAGCGGAGCGCGGGACGGGAATCGGCGACGGGAACGCGCCGGCGGCAGGGAATTTGCCGGGGAGCCGCGTGGAAACGGCAGCGGGACGCGCGGCAGGAGGAAGAATCGGAGGCGGGGCAGGAAACCGGACAGGCGTCCGGTTCTCGTGGCCGTCCTTTTTATTGGGATCGTCGTGCTGCTCGCGCTTGGGAGCGTCGTGGTCAGGAAGTACAGCCCCACGAAAGAACGCGTGGATCTGGCGAGCTACTACGGGATCGTAGCGCCTGACGACATGGCTATCATCTTGGACGGCGAGCGGCTGGATTCCCTCGCGAAATTTTGGGAGGGGCACGCGTACCTGGATTACGATATGGTATGCCGGTACCTGAACAAGCGGTTCTATTGGGACGCGAACGAGAATATCCTGCGTTATACCACGCCGGAGGACGTCATATCCGCGAGCGCCGGGAGCGAGGATTACACGGTCACGAGGAAAAACGAGAACGATGGTTACGTCATCGTGAAGGCGGACGCGTCCACGGCATATATCGCGCTGGATTTCATCCAGAAATACACGGACCTGGAATTCTCGGTTTATGAGGATCCATACCGGGTGAAGATCACGACGAAATGGGAGCCCGTGACGACAGCGCAGCTGAAGCGCAAGGGGCAGATCCGTGAAAAGGGCGGGATCAAGAGCCCGATCGTCGCGGATTTGGAAAAGGACAGCGAGGTGACGATCCTAGAGCAGGGAGAGGATTGGAGCCGCGTCCTCACGGCGGACGGCTTGATTGGCTACCTGCAGAACCGCCGGATGCGCGATCCCATCGAAAAGAAGCCGGATAGGGCCGGCGGGGGTTTCGAGGAGCCGCAGTTTGAGCATTTGCTGAAAAATAAGACGGTCAGCATGGGATGGCACCAGGTGACGACGCAGGAGGCGAACGGCAAGGTGGCGGATGTCCTGAAGGCCTCGAAGGGGATTAATGTGATTTCCCCCACGTGGTTTTATCTTGAGGGCAGCGAAGGCGGCATCCATTCCCTGGCAAGCAAGGATTATGTGAAATTCTGCCACAAGAATGACATTGAGGTGTGGGCGCTTGTCAGCAACTTGGAGGATCCGGACGCGGATTCCACGTATGTCCTGACGCATACGTCCACGCGCGACAACCTCACGAACCAAATCATCGCGGCGGCGATTGAGTATGATTTGGACGGGATCAACCTGGATTTCGAGTCGCTCAGCGAGGAGGTCGGGGACGCCTACATCCAGTTCGTGCGCGAGCTTTCCTTAAAGTGCGAGGCGAACCGCCTGGTGCTTTCCGTGGATAATTACGTGCCGTCGAGCTATACGGAGTTCTATAACCGGGCGGAGCAGGCCGTGTTCGCGGACTATGTCGTGATCATGGCTTACGACGAGCATTACAGCGGGTCGGAAGACATCGGGCCCGTGGCGTCGATCGGATTCGCGAGGGAAGGCGTGGAAAATACGAAAAAAGAGGTTCCCGCGGAGCAGATTATCCTGGGCATGCCGTTTTACAGCCGCATTTGGGAGCTGACGATGAAAGAGGGCGCGGGGGAGGACGTGGAGTCCGCCTCGGAAGGATACGTTCCTTATACCTTCACCTGCTTTGAGGAAGGAATGCAGACGGTGGAGGACCGCTACAAGGCGAATGGCGCGACGGCCACTTGGTCGGAGGAAGACGGCCAGTTCGTGACGGAGTACGAGAGCGAGGGCAAGACATATAAGATCTGGATTGAGAACGAGGATTCCTTAGAAGAGAAGCTCAAGCTCATGAAGGAGGAAGGGGTTGCCGGAGCCGCGTATTGGAAGCTTGGGCTGGAGCGGCCCGCGGCCTGGAACAAGATAGTGAAATACGT
>CAZOLD010000007.1:6349-9572 GCA_964580595.1 uncultured Eubacterium sp. | reverse complement strand
GGATCGCGCCGCGCGGGAAGGCTCAGCTCTGCCCGAGGCGTGCCTTGTGGGGAAACCCGTCGCGTGAGGCACTTCAGGGTAGACGTGCCGCGTGGAAAGGCCCGCACGGCATGCCGCGCCCAAGCGGGTTTAGGGAAAGAAGCATGGAAACGACAGTCGCCAGGATTACGGATGACGAAGCGCATAACAGGGAAATCATAGAAACCGCCGGGCATATCCTAAAGTCGGGCGGTTTGGTGGCGTTCCCCACGGAAACCGTTTACGGGCTGGGGGCGGACGCGATGAGCCCGCGGGCGGCCAGGAAGATTTACGAGGCGAAGGGGAGGCCGAGCGACAACCCGCTCATAGTCCATATCGCCGGCGTATGCAGCCTGGAGCGGGTCGCCGCGAGCGTTCCGGACAAGGCCATGAGGCTGGCCGAGCTGTTTTGGCCGGGTCCGCTGACGATGATCTTGGAAAAACAGGAGGATGTGCCGCTTGAGACGACAGGGGGGCTAAATACCGTCGCGGTGCGGATGCCCCGCCATCCCATCGCGCTCGCGCTGATCGAGGCGGGCGGCGGGTTCCTGGCGGCCCCTAGCGCGAACCGGTCGGGGCGGCCAAGCCCCACGCTGGCGGAGCACGTGGCGCGGGACTTGGACGGCCGGATCCCGCTCATCGTGGACGGCGGCCCGGCGGGAATCGGGATCGAGTCTACCATCGTGGATTTCACGGAGGGCGTACCCACGATATTGCGGCCCGGCTATGTCACGAAAGAGCAGCTGGCCGCCGCGATTGGCGAGGTGCGGATGGATCCGGGGCTGGCCGGAGGAGACGCGCGTCCGAAGGCGCCTGGCATGAAATACCGCCACTACGCCCCTAAAGCGGAATTAATTCTCGTTGAGGGAAATCAGGAGGCGGTCGAGAGGGAGATCTCCCGCCGGACAAAGGAAGCCATGGCGGCGGGGAAAGTGGCCGGGATTATCGCGACGGACGAGTCCCTTGGCCGCTACCCGCGCGGAATCGTGAAAAGCATCGGCAAGAGGGAGGACGAAGCTTCCATCGCGAGGCATCTGTACGCGGTTCTGCGGGAATTTGACGAGCAGGGCGCGGACGTCATTTATTCCGAGAGCTTCCCGGCGCGGGGAATCGGGCAGGCCATCATGAACCGCATGCTCAAGGCGGCGGGGCACAAGGTCGTCCGGGCGGAGGACGTTGAGGGATGAAAAAATATCGTAAAATCATTTTTGTATGCGGCGACGGCACGACGCGCGCCCCGATGGCGGAGCTCATCATGAAGGAATACGCGCTAAGCGAGCCGGTCGAGATCGAGAGCCGCGGCCTGGTCGTGCTGTTCCCCGAGCCGATGAACCAGAAGGCGGAGGCGGTGTTAATCAGCAACGGCATTCAGGCTCAGGCGGAGGAGCATATGTCCAGGCAGCTCTCCGCGTCGGACGTCGTCCCCGGGAACCTGGTCGTTGCGATGGAAGACGGGCAGAGGCAGAAAATCCTGAGGCAATACGGGAATGGCGGAGGGGACGTGGCCGTGCTGACGGAGCTTACGGGGGACGAGCTGGAGATCGTGGATCCTTATGGCGGCACGCTCCAGGCCTACGGCCTGTGCTATGAGACCTTGAACAAGACAATCAAAAAATTCGTGGATTTAATTAATGGGAAGGAATAGACATTTGGCGCAAAAATAGATATAATGTTAATATTCCGCGTGGGCGGCCATACCGCGCCGGCGGCCCGCGCGGACCTTTGGGAATGGAGGAGCCGCATGTGAGGGAAAAGAGAAGCGTATACCGCGCCCTAGTTTTAATCACGCAATTTGGAATCAACATGCTGGTCCCTATTTTTTTGTGCACTGCGTTGGGCATTTACATCGGAAGGAAATTTTCCATGGAGTGGATCGTGATCCCGCTGTTCCTGGTAGGGGCGGCGGCGGGATTCCGCAACATTTTCATCATGGCGAGGAAAGTATATCAATCGGGCGGCGACAAGCGGCGATAGGGTTTCTTGCGCCGCGCGGCTCAGGAGGCACATCATGTTTCGGAGGATCAACCAGGCGCTCCCGGGGCTCTTGATCGGGATTTTCGCATATGGCGTGGTGGTCCAGCTCACGGGCGTATGGTTCGTCCAGGACAAGCTGCGCTATACGACAGGCCTTTGGATGGGGATTGCCATCGCGGCGGCGATGGCGGTCAACATGGCGATCGTGATATTGGATTCCGTGGACGCGGCGGCGGCGGGGCGTCCCGCCGTCCGCGCCACTTTGTTTTCCGTGCTGAGGTATGCCTTGGTCGTCCTTGCTATTTTCCTGGCCTGGCGGTTCCGGCTGGGCAACCCGGTCCTGATGTTTGTGGGAGTGATGGGGCTGAAGGTATCTGCGTATCTGCAGCCCTTCGCACATAAATTAATTGCGGGATTTCAAAAAAGCGAGGAGTCCACAATGTGAGAAGGAGGTGAGAGAGTGCAGAGCTCAATTTTGTTGTCTTCCAGTTCGGACATTGACATCATGGTGCATGGCCTGTTTTCCTATGAGCTGTTCGGGCAGACGTTTTGGATCACCACGACGCACGTGAGCATCCTGATCGTGATGCTGGTGCTGATCGGGTTTTCCTTTGCCGCGAACCGCGCGATGAAGCACGCCACGGAAGTCCCCGGCGGTTTCCAGAACGTGGTGGAGCTGATCGTGGAAATGCTGGACAAGATGGTGCACGGCGTGATGGGCAAGAGCGGGAGCAAGTTTGTCAATTACATTGGCACGATTTTCATTTTCATCCTGGTTTCCAACCTTTCCGGCCTGTTCGGGCTGAGGCCGCCGACCGCCGATTATGGCGTGACATTCCCGTTGGCGCTGCTAAGCTTCGTCCTGATACATTACAATCAGTTCAAGTATCAGACGCCGAAGGCAATCTGGACAGACATGTGTTCCCCGTTGCCGCCTTGGCTGCCGGTTTGGCTGCCAATCAACCTGATCAGCGAGATCGCGGTGCCGATTTCACTGTCCCTGCGTCTTTTCGCGAACATTTTGTCAGGGACGATCATCATGGCGCTGATTTACTCGCTGTTGTCAAAGATCGCGTATTTCTGGCCGGGCGTCCTGCATGCTTATTTTGACGTGTTCTCCGGCTGCATCCAGACATACGTGTTCTGCATGCTGACCATGACGTATATCAGCAACGCCATCGGGGATGAGGACTGACCTGCCGGTGATGAAGGACTGACCTGCCGGCGATGA
>CAZOLD010000007.1:0-6249 GCA_964580595.1 uncultured Eubacterium sp. | reverse complement strand
AGCCTGGAGGGCCGCCTAAGGCCTGTTTAGGAAACCGTTGACAGTGGCGCGGCACGCGCCATTTTGCCGGCGCCATGCGGCGCCCGGCGGAGATATCATTTTACTACCCATTATTTTTTACCCAAGGAGGAATTATTATGGATAACATTACAGGTGCAGAATTAATCAGGGCATGTTCCGCGATCGGCGCCGGCCTCGCGGTTATCGCGGGTATCGGGCCTGGGATCGGGCAGGGCATCGCGGCGGGGCACGCGGCGGCGGCCGTAGGCAGGAACCCGGGGGCGAAGAGCGACATCACTTCCACGATGCTTTTGGGGCAGGCCGTGGCGGAGACGACGGGCCTTTACGGCTTGCTGGTAGCCATCCTGCTGATGTTCGTGCAGCCGTTGAAGTAAGGATGGCGCGGCGCGAAAATGAGGGAAACGGAACGCCCTTTTGGCGGGTTTTCCTTTTCGCGCGGGAAGCAGGGCGCTACATAGGAAAGGAGGTTCCGCCTTGGAACAGTTATTTGGCTTAAACCCCCAGCTGATACATGACACGGTGCTTTCCATCCTCGCGATCCTTACCCTGTTCACCTTGATGTCCTACCTGCTGTTCAACCCGGCGAAGAAAATGTTAAAGGATCGCCAGGACCGCATCAAGAACGACATTGACAGCGCGAAAAAGGACAGGGAAGAAGCGGAAGCGATCAAGAAGGAATATGACGCGAAGATGAAGGGCATCGAGAAGGAATCCGAGGAGATCCTAAGCGAGGCCCGCCAGAAAGCCTTGAAGAACGAGGCCAGGATTGTGGACGAGGCGAAGGAAGAGGCCGCCCGCATCATCAAGCACGCGAACGAGGAGGCGCTGCTCGAGAAGAAGCGCGTGATGGACGAGGCAAAGCAGGAGATGGTCATGATTGCCTCGATGATGGCGGGGAAGGTCGTCGCGGCGGCCATCGACACGTCCGTGCAGGAGACGCTGGTGGAAGAGACTTTGAAGGAAATAGGTGAGAGGACATGGCAAAGCTAGTATCCACGACGTACGGGGACGCATTGTTTGAGCTTGCTGTGGAATCCGGCCAGGTGGATGAGATGTTCGAGGAGGCGAAGGCCATCCTGCAGGTCCTCCAGGAGAACAACGAGCTTTCCAAACTGATGGGCCATCCCCAAATCGGGAAGGAAGAAAAGATAAGGGTTTTGGAAGAAATTTTCAAGAACCGCGTCCGGGACGAATTTACCGGGCTCATGCGCATGCTTGTTTCCAAGGATCATTTTGGCGAGATGGAATCTGTGTTCACATATTTCATCGGCCGGGTGATGGAATATAAGAATATCGGCATAGCTTACGTGACCGCGCCCATGCCGCTCACGGATGGCCAGAAGGAGCAGGTCCGGCAGAAGCTGCTAGAGACCACGAATTACGTGGAGTTTGAGATGCATTATGACGTGGATGAGAGCTTGATTGGCGGCATGGTGATCCGGATTGGCGACAGGGTCGTCGACAGCAGCGTGAAGCACAAGCTGGAGTCCCTCACGAGGGAATTATCGAAAATACAGTTGAAAGTAGGTGAATGCGCTCCATGAATTTAAAGCCGGAGGAAATAAGTTCCGTAATCAAAGAACAGGTGAAGCGGTATGCCGCCCAGCTGGAAGTGTCCGAGGTGGGCACGGTCATCCAGGTGGCGGACGGCATCGCGCGTATCCACGGCCTTGAGAACGCGATGCAGGGAGAGTTGCTGGAGTTTCCGGGCGAAGTCTACGGGATGGTGCTGAACCTGGAAGAGGATAATGTGGGTGCCGTGCTCTTAGGCAACCAGAAGAACATCAACGAGGGAGATACGGTCAAGACGACGGGCAGGGTAGTGGAGGTGCCTGTCGGCGACGCCATGACCGGGCGCGTCGTGAACGCGTTAGGGCAGCCCATCGACGGGAAAGGGCCGATCGAGACGAGCAAGTACCGCCAGATTGAGAGGGTGGCGTCCGGCGTCATTTCCAGGAAATCCGTGGACACGCCGCTGCAGACCGGCATAAAGGCGATTGACTCCATGATCCCGATCGGGCGCGGGCAGCGCGAGCTCATTATCGGCGACCGGCAGACCGGGAAGACGGCAATCGCCGTAGATACGATTATCAACCAGAAGGGGCAGGGCGTGAAGTGCATCTACGTCGCGATTGGCCAGAAGGCGTCGACAGTCGCGACGATCGTGAAGACATTCGAGGAATACGGCGCGATGGATTACACGACGGTCGTGGCGTCCACGGCCAGCGAGCTGGCGCCGCTGCAATATATCGCGCCGTACGCGGGATGCGCGATCGGCGAGGAATGGATGGAGAACGGGGAGGACGTTTTGGTCGTTTATGACGACTTGAGCAAGCACGCGACCGCGTACCGCACGCTCTCCTTGCTGCTGCGCCGTCCGCCAGGACGCGAGGCATACCCCGGCGACGTGTTTTACCTGCATTCCAGGCTCTTAGAGCGCGCGGCGAGGCTTTCCGAGAAATTGGGCGGCGGCTCCCTGACGGCTCTGCCGATCATCGAGACGCAGGCGGGTGATGTTTCCGCCTATATCCCGACGAACGTCATTTCCATCACAGACGGGCAGATTTACCTTGAGACCGAGATGTTTAACGCGGGCTTCCGTCCCGCAATCAATGCGGGCTTATCCGTTTCCCGCGTGGGCGGCGCCGCGCAGATCAAGGCGATGAAGAAAATCGCCGCGCCGATCCGCGTGGAGCTGGCGCAGTACCGCGAGCTGGCGGCGTTTTCCCAGTTCGGGTCCGAGCTGGACGCGGACACCGCGGAGAAGCTCGCGCAAGGCGAGAGGATCCGCGAGATGCTCAAGCAGCCGCAATATCAGCCTATGCCGGTAGAGTACCAGGTCATCATCATTTACGCGGCGACGGGCAAGTACCTGCTGGACATCCCGGTTGACGACGTCCTGCGCTTTGAATCGGAATTGTTTGAATTTATCGACACGAAGTATCCGGAAATCCCGGAGGCAATCCGCAAGGACAAGGAAATCAAGGACGAGACGGCAAACCTGCTGGTGAAGGCGATTGAGGAATGCAAGGCGCAGTTTAAGTAGGGAAAAGAAGAATAGAAATAGAAAGAAAAGATAAGAAAAAGATAAGAAAAGAAGAAAACAATAGGAAGAATAAAAAAACAGAAGTAGGAGTAGAATAGGAGCGTCCCCCTGTTCGGCGGGGGAGTTAGGTGGTGAAAGTTTATGGCGTCCATGAGGGACATCAAGAGAAGGAAGACCAGCATACAGAGCACGCAGCAGATCACGAAGGCCATGAAGCTTGTTTCTACCGTAAAACTGCAGAAGGCAAGGACGCGCGCGGAGCGTACCAATCCATACTTCAACCAGATGTACCGGACGGTGACGTCCATGCTGTCAAGGTCCGGCAATCTGGACCACCCGTATTTGCGGGGCGGGGACACGTCGAAGAAGGCGATTATCACGATCGCGTCGAACCGTGGGCTGGCCGGCGGCTACAACGCCAATGTCGTGAAGCTGGTGACCGGCAGCGGCATCCCGAAGGAAGACGCGATGATTTACATGATCGGGCGTAAGGCGAAGGACGCGCTGGTCCGGAAAGGATACCATATCACCGCGGATTTCTCGGACGTGATCGAGAGCCCGGCCTATGAGGACGCCGTCCGGATCTGCGAGGAGGTCCTGGGCGCGTTTACCAGGGGGGAAATCGGCGAGATTTACCTTGCGTATACGCATTTCAAGAATACGGTGAGCCATGAGCCGACGCTGATAAAGCTCCTTCCTGTGGAGTTCGGCGAGGAAGAGATGACGGAGAGCGACAGCAAGCTCCTCATGAATTACGAGCCGAGCGAGGAGGAAGCGCTGGACTTGATCATCCCGAAGTACGTGACTAGCCTGTTTTACGGCGCGCTGGTAGAGGCCGCGGCGAGCGAGAACGGCGCGAGGATGCAGGCGATGGATTCTGCGACGAGCAATGCGGAAGAAATGATAAGTGATTTGACGTTGAAATACAACAGGGCGCGCCAGGGCTCTATCACGCAGGAGCTTACGGAAATTATCGCGGGCGCGGAGGCCATTTCCTGACGGCGCCATGGCTGTCGGGTTGGCCTAGAGCAAGATTACAAGGAGTGAAATTATGGCGGATAAGAATATGGGTAAAATCACTCAGATTATCGGCGCCGTTTTGGATATCAAATTTTCCGAAGGCAGCCTGCCGGAGATCAACGAGGCCATCAACATCCCGCTGAAGGGCGGGAAGAGGCTGGTCGTGGAGGTTTCCCAGCATCTGGGTGACGATACGGTGAGATGCATAGCCATGGGGCCTACGGACGGCTTGGTCCGCGGCATGGACGCGGAGGCCACGGGCTCTCCCATCACGGTACCGGTGGGCGAGGAGACCCTGGGGCGGATGTTCAACGTGCTGGGCGAGCCGATTGATGAGAAAGAGCCGCCGAAAAAAGTGGAATACATGCCAATCCACAGGAAGGCCCCGACGTTCGAGGAGCAGGCGACCTCGACGGAGATGCTAGAAACAGGGATTAAGGTCGTCGACCTGCTCTGCCCGTACCAGAAGGGCGGCAAGATCGGGCTGTTCGGAGGCGCGGGCGTGGGGAAGACCGTGCTGATCCAGGAGCTCATTCACAACATCGCGACAGAGCATTCCGGCTATTCCGTCTTCACGGGCGTCGGGGAGAGGACCCGCGAAGGCAACGACCTTTATTACGAGATGAAGGAATCCGGCGTCATCGACAAGACGTGCATGGTATTCGGGCAGATGAACGAGCCGCCGGGAGCGCGCATGCGCGTCGGCCTCACGGGGCTTACCATGGCGGAGTATTTCCGGGACAAGGGCGGCAAGGACGTGCTTTTGTTCATTGACAATATTTTCCGCTTCACGCAGGCGGGCTCCGAGGTGTCCGCGCTGCTGGGGCGCATGCCGTCCGCGGTCGGGTACCAGCCGACCCTGCAGACGGAGATGGGCGCGCTCCAGGAGCGCATCACTTCCACGAAGAACGGCTCCATCACGTCCGTGCAGGCGGTTTACGTGCCCGCGGACGACTTGACGGACCCGGCGCCCGCGACGACGTTTGCCCATCTGGACGCGACGACGACGCTGTCTCGGTCCATCGCGGAGCTTGGCATTTACCCGGCCGTGGATCCCCTGGACTCGACGTCCCGGATTTTGGACCCGCGCGTGGTCGGGCAGGAGCATTTCGAGGTGGCGCGAGGCGTCCAGGAGATCCTGCAAAGGTACAAGGAGCTGCAGGATATCATCGCGATCTTGGGCATGGACGAGCTTTCCGAGGACGACAGGCTGATTGTCAACCGCGCCAGGAAGGTGCAGAGGTTCCTGTCCCAGCCGTTCTTCGTGGCGACGCAGTTTACCGGCACGGACGGGAAATACGTGCCGATCGCGGAGACGCTCCGGGGCTTTAAGGAGATCTTGGAAGGGAAGCATGACGACGTGCCGGAAGGGCATTTCCTGAACGCAGGCACCATCGATGAAGTCCGCGCCCGCATGAAATAGGGGGTGGGCAGATGGCAGAGGACAACAAGAATTTTCGGTTGGAGATCATCACGCCGGATCGTGTTTTCTATGAGGGGGAGGCGTTCATGGTCGAATTCACGTCCGTGGATGGGGAGATGGGCGTGTACAAGCACCACATCCCGCTGACCACGGCGCTTGCTCCCGGCATCGTGACCATCACGGAGCCGGACGGCAAGAAAGAGGCGGCCATCCACGCCGGGTTCGTGGAAATCCTTGGCGACAAAGTGACCTTCCTCGCTGAAATTGCCGAGTGGCCGGAGGAGATCGACGTCACCCGCGCCGAGGCGGCGAAGGCCCGCGCGGAAGAGCGGCTTAGGAGCCACGCGGCGGACATCGACGTCGCGAGGGCGGAGATCGCGCTGAAGAAGGCGCTGGTGCGCATCGACGCGAAGCAGTCGAAGTAAGGCTCCTGGCCGCGTCTTCTGGCCGCCGCGCACATGCCTCCTCGAGAGGTGCGCGAGGGCGGGATGAGGGAAGGCGGCAGGAAGCGAAGCGCCCGACCGCGCAAGCGCCAGCGCATGCCGTCCGGACCACTGGAAGAGGCGGCAGGGGGAATGCGGCGCGGCAGGATCGAGAATATGCGGATATCGATATCACGGAAGCCCGGGCGGAGGATGATGCCCGGGCCTCTGTGTTTTGCGACGGCTTAATAATGCCAATAACGTTGTCTTAGTGACATTTTTGTCACTATCCGGCATAATAATGTCACTTAGGATAA
>CAZOLD010000006.1:11779-22038 GCA_964580595.1 uncultured Eubacterium sp. | reverse complement strand
AGCGGTTAAGACGCCGCCCTCTCACGGCGGAAACAGGGGTTCGATTCCCCTACGAGCTATTTTTCGCGGGATGCCTCGCGTTTCGCGGTTTTCCCTTCGGTTTCGGTTTCAATTTCATATTTCACGGTTATGATGGTCGGATGAGGAAGCAACTGGCAGCCCTGCCAATTGCTTTTATTTTTGATTACAGTCCACAGCCGTTTGGCGGCAAGCAACGATGCGGCGGGCGGGGCCGCGCAGGAGAAGGAGAGTGTGTTTTATGGCAGAGTCGATGGAAGAGTACAAGGATGAGCTGGAGGCTTCTTTTCGGGAGATCCATGAGGGCGACATTATTTCCGGCACGGTCATTGCCGTGGATGAGGAGGAAGCCACGCTGGATTTGAAGTACTATACGCAGGGCGTCATCAAGGCGTCGGACATGAGCAACGACCCGAATTTCAAGATGGCGGAGGAAGTGCATCCGGGGGACGTGATCCAGGCCGCCGTCGTGAAGGCGGACGACGGGGAGGGCAACATCCTCCTTTCTAAGAAGGCGGCGGACGACGTGCTGGCATGGGACAGGCTTCGGGAGTATGAAAAGGAAGGGACGCCGCTGTCCGTGAAGGTCGCGGGCATCGTGCCGAGCGGCGTGGTGGCGTACGTGGAAGGGGTGCGCGGGTTCATCCCGGCGTCCCAGCTCTCGCTTTCCTATGTGGAGGTCACGGATGAGTGGATCGGGCGGGAACTGGAAGTGCAGGCCATCACCGTGGACGAGTCCAAGAAGAAGCTGGTGCTTTCGGCGAAGACGATCCTCCGCAAGAAGCAGCAGGAGGAGCGTGACCGGAGGATTGCCATGATGGCGCCGGGCAGCGTCTTGGAGGGGACGGTTGAGTCCCTGATGCCATATGGGGCTTTCGTCGACCTTGGCGACGGGGTCAGCGGGCTGGTGCACGTCTCGCAGATTGCCCACAGGCGGATCGGGAAGCCCTCCGACGTGCTGAGCGTGGGCCAGAAGGTCAAGGTGAAGGTGCTCAATACGAACGACAACAAGGTCAGCCTTAGCATGAAGGCATTGGTCGATGAGATGGCGGACGTGGACCGGCCGGCGGACATGGAGAAATACGTGTCGCATGAGAACGCGTCCACGAACCTGGGGGATATTTTGGCGAAGATCAAGCTGTAGGGCGGAGCCATTGGAAGGAGCTGATTTTTCATGAAGGTGAATGCGATTCAAGGGACGTCGGGGGACGTAAATGCACAGGCGAATGCCTCATCCGTGGGGCAGGGCGAGGATTTCTCCTCTTTCATGCCGGTATCCGCTTCCTTGGAGGAAATCTTCGAGGAGGCTTCTAGGACCTATAACGTGCCGAAGAATTTGATTAAGGCGATCGCGAAGGCGGAGTCCGACTTTAACCCGAACGCGACTTCAGGCGCCGGCGCGCAGGGCATCATGCAACTGATGCCCGGCACGGCAAGGGAGCTTGGCGTCACGGACGCGTACGACCCTTACCAGAATATCATGGGCGGGACGAAATATATCAGCCAGATGCTTGAGAAATTCGACGGGAACGTGTCTTTCGCGTTGGCCGCTTACAACGCGGGGAGCGCGAATGTGGCGAAATACGGGGGAGTCCCCCCCTTCAAGGAGACGCAGAATTACGTGGCGAAGATCTTAGGGTTCCTGAAGGAAGGCGTCGCGGTCCCGGACGCTTCCTATCCTGTGGGCGGCGCGGGGGGCGAGGCGTTCCCGTCGGGCGCGGCGACATTAGCGGCATCGGTGCAGGAAGCGCGCGACAATTATTACCAGGGGATTTTGGATCAGCTCTTCTCATACGAGGAATACCTGCATTTTATCGACCTCTATACGAAACTGCAGGAAGCGCAGCAGGAGAAGGAAAAAGAGGAAGAGGAGCAGCAGAGGGAGGAGTCGGATTCCTACCAGGCATACAAGGACATCAGGTACAGCCCCGCGGTGATCCATTTGCTGTAAGGGGCGGCGGATTGGGATGGAAAAGATCAAGGTAAAATATTTCACGGAGGAGATTGACAAGCTAGCGTTCATCGACGGCAAGTCCGACTGGATCGACCTGCGGGCGAGCGAGACGGTGGAGCTTGCGAAGGGCGAGTTTCGCTTGATCCCGCTTGGCGTGGCGATGGAGCTCCCCGCGGGCTATGAGGCGCATGTCGTGCCCCGCAGCTCGACGTTTCGGACTTACGGCATCCTGCAGGTGAACAGCTGCGGGATCATCGACGGGAGCTATTGCGGGGACGGGGATATGTGGCAGATGCCGGTTTACGCCACGCGGGACACCGTCGTCCATAAGAACGACCGGATTTGCCAATTCCGCATCATGGAGAACCAGCCCGCGATTAAATTCGAGGAGACGGACCACTTAGGGAACGCCGACCGGGGAGGGTTCGGGAGCACGGGGATTTCTTGAGCGGGGATGCCCGTGTGTCTCGTGAGAATTGCCGAAGTTTCCCGAAAAAGTTCGTCAATTTGACGAAAGCTACGGGGATCCGCGCTTGATTTTGTGAGAAATTACGAGGAATCGGTTTGATTTTTGTGCACTTTATGAGTGACATCCGGGCGAAAAGACCGGTAAAATGGGGGCATGGCTGATACGGGCGGCGGCCGGACCGCGTGAGGGCCGGGAGCCGCGCATAGGACCTTGCGTTGGCAGGGAAGAATAGGAGGAACGGTAGATGGCAAGCTTAACAATGAAGAACATTTGCAAAAAGTATCCGAACGGGTTTGAGGCGGTGAAGGATTTCAACCTCGACATCGCGGACAAGGAGTTCATTATTTTCGTCGGCCCTTCGGGATGCGGGAAGTCCACGACGCTTCGCATGATCGCAGGCCTCGAGGAGATCACCTCGGGCGAGCTTACGATTGACGGCAAGGTCATGAATAATGTGGAGCCGAAGGATCGGGATATCGCGATGGTGTTCCAGAATTACGCGCTTTACCCGCACATGACCGTATACGACAACATGGCGTTCGGCTTGAAGCTGCGCAAGGTGCCCAAGGATCAGATCAAGCAGAAAGTGGAGCAGGCGGCGAAGATCCTGGATTTGGACAAGCTCTTAGACCGCAAGCCGAAGGCGCTTTCCGGCGGGCAGAGGCAGCGTGTCGCGATGGGGCGCGCGATTGTCCGCGAGCCGAAGGTCTTCTTGATGGACGAGCCGCTGTCCAACCTAGACGCGAAGCTACGCGTGCAGATGAGGGCCGAGATCGCGTCCTTGCACCAGAGGCTTGGCGCGACGATTATTTATGTCACGCATGACCAGGTAGAGGCCATGACGCTGGGGACCAGGATTGTCGTGCTCAAGGATGGCGTGATTCAGCAGGTGGATTCCCCGCAGAAGCTGTATAACGAGCCAGATAACCTGTTCGTGGCGGGCTTCATCGGTTCCCCGCAGATGAATTTCATTGACGCCGAGTGCGTCGCGAACGGCGGGAACGTTTCCTTGAAGTTCGCGGATAACAAGGTTGATTTGCCGGCGGACAAGGCGAAGAAGCTTATAGACGGCGGTTACGCGGGCAAGAGCGTCGTGCTTGGCATCCGTCCGGAGCATATCGACGATTCCGAGCGTTCCATGAAGGAGCGCGCGGGCGGCATCTTCCGTTCCAAGGTTACGGGATATGAGCTTCTAGGCTCGGAGGTGCTTTTGTATTACACCGTGAACGGCACGGCCATGACGGCGAAGGTGGACGCCTCCACGAGCGCGCGCATTGGCGATTCGATCCAGCTGGCGATGGATGCGGACAAGATCCACGTGTTTGACAAAGAATCGGAATTGGTGATTACGCACTGATTTTCCGGGGATTTCCGGAGAGGTTTTGGGAGCAATGCGAAGGTATTGCTCCCTTTTATTTGGGGGCGTGATGGGATGCTGCCAAGACGGAAAATTCAAGAAATGCTAGAAGAGCTAAAGGAGATTTCCAGGATGGACATGGCGGCTTACGATGGCAAAGGGGCCTGCCTTGCCTCCACTTTTCCCCAGGATGGGGAAATGCGGGATTTCGTCCGGGAGTTCAAGGATTCCATGGCGGATGCGCAGCGGATGGCGGGTTGCCATTTTTTCAAGGTCTTCCTTGACGAGGATTTGGCCTATGTCCTGGCCGTTTGCTCCGACAGCGAGGAAGCCTACCTGGTCGGCCGGATGGCCGCCTGCCAGATCCGCAGAGTCGCCGGCGCGTACGCGCGGCAGCTTGACCGCAACAGCTTCCTCTTAGACGTGGCTCTGGGGAACGTGCCGCCCGCGGATTTGATAAGGCGCGCGAAAAGCCTGAAAATCGGGGAGGCGCGGCGGGTCGTCTTCGTGATCGCGGTAAGCGGCGCGGCGGATGGGATTGCCTTAGAGACGGTCCAGAACATGTTTGCCCCGAACGGGCCGGACTTCGTGGCGGCGGAGGATGAGGAAACCATCGTCCTTGTGAAAGATGCTAAGGACATGGGGGACGGGCAGGCGCTTGCGGATCGGATCGTGGACAACCTGCGCGCCGAGGCGCTCGTGAACGCGAGGGTTGGCTACGGTGGCCTGGCGGATTCCCTGCGGGAAATTTCCAGGTCTTACCAGGAGGCGCGGATGGCGCTTGACGTGGGGAAGGTATTTTACGCGGATCGAAGCGTCGTCTCCTACGGCGAGCTGGGGATTGGGCGCTTAATTTCCCAGCTCCCGGTTGACCTTTGCGAGACGTTCCTGCACGAGGTGTTTGGGGACCATATCCCGGATTCCCTGGATGAGGAGACAATCGTCACGATCCACACGTTTTTTGAAAATAACCTGAACGTGTCGGAAACGGCGCGGCAGCTCTACGTCCACAGGAACACGCTGGTATACCGCTTAGAGCGGATTGAGAAGTCGCTTGGATTGGATATCCGCAAATTTGAGGACGCGATGCTTTTCCAAATCGCCTGGATGGTCATCGCGCACGTCGAGAACGCGAAGCGGGGGGATTAGGGGCATTTTTCATAAAGGGAACCGGCGAAAAAGCCGATATATATGTTGAAGTGTTGGCGATTGCCCAAGGCGGGATGGTTCTGCCAGGGGTGTATCCCAGGAAGGGTGAGGAAGGATAAGAATCAATCACAATGGCGCGGACGGTCGCGGCGTGGGCGTGCAGGCAGGCATGGGAAAGAGCCGGTTGGAACCCCAAGAGGCTGGGGGGGAAAAAACGGGAATAAGGACGCAAAGTCCATCAATGCCTCGGATCTGAACCTCGTGAATGACCCGATCGCGGAGAAAAAGAAGAAGGCCATGAGGGACGCGATGGATTTTGTCAAGAAGCAGTTTGAGGTGGATTCAACCTTGGCGATTCCATGGACGCGAGCCGCGGGAGGATCGCGGAAGGGAAAGAGGCCATGAAGGAGGCCGCGGACGAGCTTCGATCCATCGAGGAGCGGAAAGCGCAGCTGAAAGAAAGAATCCGGCTTGGATGAGTCGGGCGAGGAGTACCAAGCCATCGCGCGGGAGCTGAGTGAAGAGGAGGGCTATTGGAAAGGCGAGTGGCAGGGCGCGCAGGATGAGATTTCCGGCCAGACGAGGGACATCCGCGCCACGAAGCAGGCCATCCTGGGAAGGCTTTACGACATGGGCGACGCGACGGCGCAAAAGGACGAGGCCTTAGCGCAGTCCTCTAAGGAGATCGTGGGCATGCTGGTGCAGGAAGCGGCTGACCACATCGAAGAGAAAATGGAGGAAAACGCGGAAAAAGCGAAGGAAAACGCGCAGGAGAAGGACGAAGAAGAGAAGAAGGCAGAAGAGGCGCGCGAGGAGAAGAAGCAGCTGGAAAAAGAGATCGAGGGATTGACGGAGGAGCGCCGCATGGCGCAGGGAACGGGATCCCCCGTCCCCGCATCGGACCAGGGAGCGCAGGATTTGGCCGGCAAGCAATTCGCGGTCTTGCAGAACACGAGGGAGATTTTAGAGGAACAGAACCTTTTGGAAGAGGAGATCAAAGGGATTGTCGTGGATTCCATGCTTTGATCGCCACGGCCAAGCCCTTGTCCGGGAGGTGATATGTTGGGGGAAGAAGAGGCGCTGGCTTATCTGGATGAAATCGGGAAGTTGGGAAGCATTCCCGGGCTGGATAGCATACGCGGGCTGATGGAGGAGCTTGGGAATGTACAGGACGCCATCCCGTCCGTCCATGTCGCGGGCACGAATGGGAAAGGCTCCGTCTGCGCGATGCTTACCTCGATCCTGATGGAAGCCGGGTACCGCGTTGGGACCTACTCCTCGCCTGCCGTGTTTGGCAGGCGGGAGCAGTACCTTGTCAATCAGGAATCCATTTCCGGATCGGATTTCGCGGAAGTGATTTCACAGGTGAGGGCGGCATGCGAGCGCATGGCCGCCAAGGGTTTGAGACAGCCTACGGTGTTTGAAGTTGAAACAGCCGCGGCTTTTTTCTATTTTTACCGGAAATCCTGCCAGGTGTCGGTGATTGAGACAGGGATGGGAGGCCTTGAGGACGCGACGAATATCTTGTCGCGCCCGCGCCTTAGCGTGATCACGTCCATCGGCATGGATCACATGGCTGTCCTGGGGGGAAGCTTGCGGGAGATTGCCCGCGCCAAGGCCGGGATTATCAAGGATAAGGGACGGGCCGTGGCGGCGCTGCCGGAGTCTGCCGACGTGCGGGCGGAGTTAGAGGGCGCCTGCCGAAAGAGGGGGGCGGCCCTGACGTTCGCGGATAAAAGCCTTGCGCGCGGCGCCCGGCATGAGGCGGGGAGGCTGTGTTTCTCCTATGGGGAATTTGGCGAGCTCCGCCTGCGCCTGCTGGGGGCATATCAGGTGGAAAATGCCGTCTGCGCCATAGAAGCGGCGAAGGCCCTGAGGGAGGAAGGCTTTCCCATCACGGACGCCGCCATTCGGACGGGGTTGGAGAACGCGCGGTGGGAGGGACGGTTCACCATCCTTAGCAGGAGCCCTTTTTTCGTGATAGACGGGGCACACAACGTGGACGCGGCAAAAAAATTACGCGAAACGTTAGAGATGGGTTTTACAAATCGCGAAATAATTTATATAATAGGAGTGCTTGCGGACAAAGAGCATCGGGAAATGCTTGAAATCATGCTGCCGCTCGC
This sequence comes from uncultured Eubacterium sp., assembly GCA_964580595.1. Classification (GTDB taxonomy): domain Bacteria; phylum Bacillota; class Clostridia; order Lachnospirales; family Lachnospiraceae; genus Petralouisia. The sequence goes on along the minus strand of CAZOLD010000006.1, from coordinate 14,965 downwards.
AAAGAAGGCGTTCACGGTCACGCCGCGCAATCCGCGCGCGCTAGACGGCAGACAGCTGGCGAGGGAAGCGGAGGAATTTCACGGGGACGTGGAGTATTGCGCCACCATACGGGAGGCCGTCGGGAAGGCGGTAAGCCTCTCGCGCGGGGACGGGGCGATGACGCTCGCTTTTGGCACGCTTTCCTTCCTGGCGGACGTAAAGGAGGAGCTGCATCGCAGCGGAGCAATCCGTGGGCTTTCACTCTAGGGTAGCGCCCCGCAAGCGACAGGCCTGCTTGCAGGGCCGCATGGCATGACGGCAGGGCTAGATAGGAGAACAGGGATGGTAGATCATGAGAAAATCGAGCAGGCGGTCCGGCTCTTGCTAGAAGGCATATCGGAAGACTTGGGCAGGGAGGGCTTGCGCGAGACGCCGGAGCGGATCTCAAGGATGTACGGCGAGCTTTTCGCGGGGATGGATCAGGATCCGCGCGAATATTTGAGCAAGACGTTTTCCGTGCCCTCAAGCGGCATGGTGTTGGAAAAGGACATCGTGTTCCATTCGATGTGCGAGCACCATATGCTCCCGTTTTATGGGAAGGCGCATGTGGCTTACCTGCCGGATGGGAAGGTCGTGGGCCTTAGCAAGTTAGCGAGGACGGTCGAGGCATACGCGAGGCGCCTCCAGCTCCAGGAGCGGATGGCGGCGCAAATCGCGGATACGCTGATGGAATGCCTGCGGCCTAAGGGGGCCATGGTAATGATAGAGGCCGAGCACATGTGCATGGCGATGCGAGGGATCAAGAAGCCGGGCAGCAAGACGGTCACGGTGGTCGCGCGGGGCGAATTCGAGAGGGACAAAGAGTTGCAAGAGGAGTTCTGGCATTTGTTGGGAACCTCCGGGGAAGCGTGCCCGCGCTAGAATGGGAAGGAGAGGCGGCATGGAGATCGGGAATCGATGCTTTGAGACATCCGGGCATACCTACATCATGGGGATCTTGAACGTGACGCCGGATTCCTTTTCGGATGGGGGCAGGTTCCGGGAAAGGGACGCGGCGCTTTTCCATGCGGAGAAAATGGCGAAGGACGGCGCCGACATTATCGACGTGGGGGGAGAATCGACCAGGCCGGGATATACGCGGATTTCGGAAGAGGAGGAAATCGGCCGGGTCTATGACGTGATCCGGTCCCTGAAATCAGAACTTGACGTTCCAATATCCATTGACACCTATAAGCCCGCCGTTGCAAAGGCCGCGCTGGACGCGGGCGCGGACATGGTGAACGATGTTTGGGGCCTGCAATACGGCGGCGGCGGGATGGCGGAGGTCATCGCCTCCCGGGGCGCCGCCTGCTGCCTAATGTTAAACCGCGAGGAGCCGTCCGGAGAAGGCTTCCTCGCGGGAGTGAAAGACGGGTTGCTTGAGATATTCGAGCACGCGCTCTCATGCGGCATCCCCGAAGGGAAAATCATGCTAGATCCGGGCATCGGGTTTTGCAAGGGATATGAGGAGAATTTGGAAACCATTTGCAGGATTGGCGAAATTTGCGGCTTAGGGCCGCCGGTATTGCTGGGGGCATCCAGGAAATCGGTGATCGGACGGGCGCTTGAGCTCCCGGTCGGGGAACGGCTTGAGGGAACGCTCGTGACGACGGCAGCCGCGGTTTTTGGCGGATGCGCGTTCGTGCGCGTGCATGACGTGGCGGAGAATAAGCGCGCGGTGCGGATGGCGGAAGCCATAAGGGACGGGTGGCGGCAAAGGAGGATACGGGCATGATTTGGGAAAATTGCGACAAGATTTCCATCCGGAAGCTGGAGGTGTTCGGGAATCACGGGATCTTTCCCGAGGAAAACAGGCTGGGGCAGAAATTCATCGTGAACGCGACCATTTACGCGGATCTTCGCGAGAGCGGGATGAAGGACGATTTCTCAAAGACGATTGATTATGGGAAGGTCGCGCATTTCATCGCGCGCTTCATGAGGGAGAACACGTTCCGGATCCTTGAGTCCGTGGCTGAGCAGATGGCGGAGGAGATTTTGCTTCGCTTCCCCGTGGCGCAGGGGATTACGTTAGAGATACAAAAGCCGTGGGCGCCGCTCGGGCTTTCCATGGACGCGGTCTCCGTGGAAATCACGAGGGGATGGCACAGGGCCTACCTGTCCGTCGGCTCAAACTTAGGGGACAGGGCGGGCTATATTGAGAATGGCGTCCGCATGCTCTCCCAGGCCAGGGGATGCGTCGTGGAGCAGGTCTCCGCGCTTCTCGAGACGAAGCCTTATGGGGTGGAGAACCAGCCGGATTTCCTGAACGGGGTCGTCCAGCTGCGGACCATGTTAGGGCCGGAAGAACTTTTAGCGCAGTTGCGCCGCATAGAGGACGGGGAGGGAAGGGAGCGCGTGGCGCATTGGGGGCCGCGCACCCTGGATTTGGACATCCTTTTCTATGACGACATGGTTATCGATTCGGAAAAATTGCAAGTCCCGCACCCCGACATGCAAAACCGCAAGTTCGTCTTGGAGCCGTTAGCCCAGCTTGCCCCTTGGATGCGCCATCCGCTTTCCCATAAGACCGTGCGGCAGATGCTGGAGGAGGTAAGCAAGCCTAGCGCGGATAGCGGGCCTAGCGCGGATAAGCAAGCCTAGCGTGGATAGTGGGCCAGGCGCGGGTGTCAGAAAGCCTAGCGCGGATAGCGGGCCAGGCGCGGATAAGCAAGCATGGCGCGGGGTAAGTGGCCCGCATGGCGGGATGGGAGGAACGATGGAGGAGTGGGATTTTGACTGGCGAAAAGAGCGGGACGGGATTTGCGTCCTGCGTTGTTATGGCACGAGCGCGAGCGTTAGAATCCCAAGCAAGATACGGGGGATTCCGGTGACGGGGCTTTCGGATTATGCTTTCTCGCCGGAGAAAAAGGGAGAGCCAGACCGTTCCGGCGGGCTTCCCTGCATCTGCGGGCCGCGGCTAACCGAGCTTTCCCTTCCCGTGACGGTTAGGCGGATCGGGCGTTATGCCTTTTACAATTGCAGGAACTTAGAGCGGCTTTTCCTTCATAGCAGCCTTGCTTCCATCGGGTCGGGCGCGTTTACCGGGTGCGATTCCCTCTCGGTGCTGGCGATGCGCCAGGAGGAGGGGGATTCCTGCCTGCGTGAGATTTTGCAAGACTTAAAGCATACGGTGCAAGTGGACTGCTTCTCTGGATCGGATGGCGGGA
>CAZOLD010000006.1:6507-11679 GCA_964580595.1 uncultured Eubacterium sp. | reverse complement strand
TGCCGCGGGGCGGGCTTCCGGAGGAAAGAGAGGATTTGCCGCGTGGCGGGCTTCCGGGGGAAGAATGGGAATTTGAGGAGGATTGGGACAGGAGCGCCCGGATTGGGTACCGGCTCGTGTTCCCGGAATTTTTCGAGGAAGCCGTTGAGAATACCCCGGCCAGGATCACGGTCACCCAAACCCATGGGATGGGCATCCAGTACCGGAATGCCTTTCGGGATACCCGCGTGGCCTTCCGGGAATATGACAAGCTGTTTGAGACAGCGAAATACAATGTGGATGCCGACAGCCTGGCGCGGATCGCGGAGGCGAGGCTTCAGTATCCCCATGAGTTGGGCGAAAGGGCACGGGGCGAATATCGGGAATGGCTGCTGGCGCATCTGAAGGAAGCCGCGGGGTATTTCCTGGGCGCGGGACGTAAAAAGGAGCTAAGGTGGATGGCGGAGAGCCTGGTTGAGACGAGAGGGCAGGCGCAGCTGCTCGTGCAAGAGGCGAACGAGAGGGCGGACGCGGAGGCGCTAAGCGTCCTCATGGACGTGACGCATAAGAGGTTCCCGACGGAGAGAAGGCGTTTTGCCCTCTAAAGGGATACGGGGCGCCGGCGGGTTTGGCGGCCTGTTAGGCGGTCCCTGCCGCCGCGGCCCACGACGGAAAGGCAGGGGAACAGGCTTTGGAAGAATGGGATATTTGCGGGGAGATCTTGAAGGATTGCAGGAATGAGCTGTATTTGAGCTTCCGCTTCTTAGATGCCGCGCTGTACGAGCTGGAGCCTGTGGCGGATCCCCGTATGGAGAGCGCGGCCACGGACGGCGCGAGGTATTTTTATGCGCCGCAATACCTGATCGGGCAGTACCGGATAGGGAACGCGGCGGCCAACCGCGCCTACCTCCACAGCGTGTTCCATTGCCTGTTCGGCCATGTATGGAACCGCGCCGGGGAAAACGCCCGCGCGCTTTGGGATTTATCGTGCGACATAGCGGCGGAGTCGGTCATAGACAGCTTGCCTAGCCGCTGCTTGCGCGTCCCGCCGAAACCGTTCCGCAGGGCCGTTTATGCCGGCTTGAGGGATAAGATTCCGGTGATCCACGCGGAGGGGGTGTTCCGCCTGCTGGGCGAGGCCGGATTGGATCCCCGCGCGGTGGCGCGACTGGTTCGGGAATTCGCGGTGGACAGCCATGACCTTTGGGAACGTGGGGGAGGGGCGTCCCCCAGGCAGCAGGGCCGGTGGGGGGATATCAGGGATCGGATGCAAACGGAGATAGAGCTGTTCTCCAAGGAAGCGTCGGAGGATTCCGGAGGGCTGCTGGAGCAAATCCATGTGGAGGGCCGGGAGAGGCATGATTACCGGGAGTTCTTGCGGAAATTCTGCGTGCTCAAGGAGGAGACGCGGGCAGACCAGGACAGCTTTGACTATATTTTCTACCATTACGGGATGGAGCTGTACGGGACCATGCCCCTGATCGAGCCGCAGGAGACGAGCGAGACGTTGCAAATCGAGGACTTGGCCATTGTCATTGACACGTCCATGTCCTGCAAGGGGGAGCTGGTGAGGAAATTCTTAGAGGAAACCTGCAGCATCCTAGGCCAGTTAGGGCCGGCGTACCGGAAGTTCCGCGTCCATATTCTGCAATGCGACGAGCGGGTGCGCTCGGATGTCGTCGTGGAGAGCATAGAGCAGCTTGAGCGCTATATGGACAGCTTTGAGGTGAGGGGGATGGGGGGCACGGATTTCAGGCCGGCATTCTCCTACGTGGCGGACTTGATGGCGCATGACGCGTTCCGCCGGCTGCGCGGCCTCATTTATTTTACGGACGGCTATGGGACGTTCCCATCCAAAAAGCCCCCTTATGACACGGCATTTGTTTTTTTCCACGAGGATTTTAGGGACGTGGACGTGCCGCCTTGGGCAATGAAGTTAATCCTATGAGCTTGGCGATGGGGCGGCGCACGGCGGCGGGGCGGCGCACGGCTACGGGGTGGCGCGCGATCAAGGAGCAGCGGGCGGTCAGGGCGCCGCGTTTTTGGAGGCGGGATTTTTCAGGAGGAAAGCAGCGGGATGAACATCAAACGCGCAAAGGAAGAAATCAAGGATACGGTAGAGGCCTACCTTGCCAAGGATGAATATGGCGAGTATGTCATCCCCTCGGTCCACCAGCGGCCGACTTTGCTGATCGGCGCGCCGGGAATCGGGAAGACGCAGATCATGGGCCAGGTGGCCAGGGAATGCGGGATCGGGCTGGTGGCTTATACGATCACGCACCATACCAGGCAGAGCGCGATAGGCCTCCCCTTCATTTCTAGGAAGAATTACGGAGGGAAGGATTATGCCGTCACGGAATACACGATGAGCGAGATCGTCGCGTCTGTCTATGAAAAAATCGAGCAGACAGGCATTCCGGAAGGCATTCTCTTTTTGGATGAGATCAATTGCGTGTCGGAGACGCTCTCGCCCGCCATGCTGCAGTTCCTGCAGTATAAGTCGTTTGGGAATCACAAGATCCCGGAAGGGTGGATTATTGTCGCCGCGGGCAATCCGCCGGAATATAACAAGTCTGTCCGGGAATTTGACGTCGTGACGCTAGACCGGGTCAAGAAGATCGAAGTGGAAGCGGATTTCGAGGCATGGAAGGAATACGCGTACCAAGCGGGCGTCCACGGCGCCGTGATTTCCTACCTGAACACGAGGAAGCAATATTTTTACCAGATGGAGACGACGGTGGACGGGAAGAATTTCGCGACCCCGCGCGGATGGGAGGATCTGTCCAGGATGATCCGCTCCTATGAGCGGATGGGGAAGCCCGTGGGCCGGGACCTCGTGTCACAGTATATCCAGTTCCCGAAGATCGCGAAGGATTTCGCGAATTACCTGGAGCTTTACGCGAAATACCGGACCGATTACCAAATCGATGAGATTTTCGCGGGAAGGCTGGATGAAATCTTGCTAAAGAAAGTCGCGTATGCCCCCTTTGACGAGCGGCTTAGCGTGCTAGGCTTGATCTCATCGAGGGTCAGGGAGGCGCAAAAGAAGGCGGTCCAATCCGAGCGGTTCATGGAGCGGCTGCAGGATTTCCTGTCGGATTACCGGGATGAGCTGCAAGACGGGGCGGAAGGCGCCCCGCAGGGACAACAAAACGACGGGGAGAGGGAACAGCCCGATGCCATCCGACTTCTATCAGAGAAGGCAGAAAAATTAAATCAGGAATTTCTTAATAAGAAACAAGCTGGGCTTATAGATAAAGATGAAGAAAATATCTATCATGATTTAATTAATTTCGCGGAGCGATTCGGGCAAACCCTCGCGCGAGAGGGGCGCACGGGGCGGGAGGCCGCGCTAGGGCGGATGCGGGAGCTGTTCGGACAGGAGAATGATACGTACGAGCGCCTGCGCGAGGAGGCGGGGCAGGCGTTAGAGCGCGCTTTTGATTTCCTGGAGGCGGCCTTCGGGACAGGGCAGGAGATGGTGATTTTCATCACGGAGCTGAACTCGAGCTATTACAGCGTGAAGTTCTTATCGGATTACGCGTGCGAAAGGTATTTCCGTTACAACAAGGAGCTGCTTTTCGACGAGAGGCGGCAGCAGCTGCTGGGGCGGCTGGGCTAGGCGCGCGGCAGGGACAGGAGAATGGCAGGATGGACAGGGGAACGGTTTTCTTTGACTTGGACGGCACATTGATTAATTCGGAAGAAGGCATCACGAAGAGCGTGGTTTATGCCCTCGGGAAATATGGGATCGAGGAGGAGGACCGAAACGTGCTGCGGCGTTTCATCGGGCCGCCGTTAGAGGATTCCTTCCAGCGGGAGTACGCCTTCACGCGCGAGAAGGCGATAGAAGCCACCGCATATTTCAGGGAACGCTACCAGGAGGTGGGCATATACGAATGCGAGCCTTACCCCGGGGTCGAGGCGGCGCTCCATGACCTAAAGGAGGCGGGGTTTCGGCTTTGCGTGGCCTCTTCCAAGCAGGAGAGGATGTGCCGGACTATCCTGGAGCATTTTGGCATCGCGCGGTATTTTGACTTGATCGGGGGCGCCAGGCGGGAGGATAACATCAGCACGAAGATCGAAGTCTTAGAAGATGTGATCGGGCGGCTGGGCTTAGAGGACCGGAACAGTGCCGTCCTCATCGGGGACACGAAGTATGACGCGCAGGGCGCGAGGGAAGCGGGGATCGCCTGCATAGGGGTAACCTATGGGTTCGAGCAGGACCTCGCCGCGATGGAGCGGGCGGGGGCGACAGGGATGTTCCCAAGCATGGCAAAAGTCGCGGAATACCTGAAAGAGGGGGGATTGTGGAGATGAATCCGGAAAACAGGCAGCTGGGCGCGCTGATGAAGGCGTGGAATATCATATATCCAATCTTTATCTACTTTGTCGTGACGAACCTCGGCATGACGGTATTCGCGATGCTGGCCTCTTTCCTGGGGGCGGATTACGAGGAGCAGTACATGGCGCTGCAGACGGCGTCCGTCGCGGTGGCCATCCCCTTCATCGCGAATTATTACAGGAAGGATTGCGACGAGCCGACCGCGTTCCAGTCGCGCATGCGGCGGGAGCTTGGGAAGAAGTCTGTGGCCGTGCGCGTGGCAAACGGGGCGCTCATGTTCTTGGCTGGGGCGGTTGCCGGGCTCGTGCTTAACAATATCCTCGCGATGACGGGGGTGGAGGGCAAGTCGGAAGGGTACCAGGAAGTGACCAAATATTTTTTCTCGGGCGGCATCCTCTTTGAGCTGCTTGGCGCCTGCCTGCTGACGCCATTCCTGGAGGAATTGCTTTACCGCGGCGTGGTGTACGGGCGGCTATGCGACCTGCTCTGCCCCGGCCAAGGGGACACAGAGGGGGCGGACCGTGCGCGGGTCACGGACGGAAAGGCGCAAGCGGGCGGCGTAAAGCGCGCGAAAGACAAAGAGTGGCGCGGCCGCGTCCTCGCGATGGTGCTGTCGGCCTTGCTGTTCGGGGTCCTCCACATGAACCTGGTGCAATTCCTCTATGCGAGTGTGCTCGGCGTCATGCTGGCTTGGTTCATGGAGAAGTCCGGGCATTTTTACGGGCCGCTTCTCGCGCATATCGGCGCGAACTTCATTTCCGTCCTCCATGTGGAGACGAGCCTGTTCGCGGCGATGGATGCCAACGAGGCGGCATTCTTTGGGGCGACGGTGGCGCTTGTGCTGGTCG
>CAZOLD010000006.1:0-6407 GCA_964580595.1 uncultured Eubacterium sp. | reverse complement strand
TCATCGCATTAGGAACGCAGGAGGGAGCAAGATGCAGGAATTTGAGTGGGATTTGCCGACGAAAGTGATTTTCGGGAGAGGCGCGCAAGCGTGCGTCGGCAGGGAAATCAAGGAGCGCGGGGCAGGGAAAGCCCTGATCGTGTACGGCCAGGGGAGTGTGGAGAAAAGCGGGCTGTTAGGCAGCGTCCGGGGGTATCTGGAGGAGGCGGGCGTGTCATATGCCGAATGGGGAGGCGCCCAGCCGAACCCGCTGCTTTCCCACGCGCAGGCGGGGGCGGAATATGCCATTGCCCAAAAAGCGGATTTCATCTTAGCGGTCGGCGGCGGCAGCGCCATCGACACGGCGAAGGCCATCGCCCATGGCGCGGCAAATCCTAGCGTCCCGCTTTGGGACTTTTGGGAAAAGAAGGCCCAGGTGGCTAAGAGCCTTCCTGTGGGCGTGGTGCTCACGATCCCCGCCGCGGGGAGCGAGATGAGCGATTCCGCCGTGCTGACGAACGAAAAGACGCATAAGAAAATGGGATTGACCACGCCGTTCAACCGCCCGGCTTTCGCGGCCATGAACCCGGAGCTTGCGGCTACGCTGCCGAAGTACCAGGTTGCGTGCGGGGTCTCGGACATCATGATGCACACGTTGGAGCGGTATTTCATCCCCGGCCAGAAGAACCGGATGACGGATGAGATCGCGGAGGGGCTTTTGCGAACGGTGATCGAGAACGGCCGATTGGCGGTCGGGGACGCCGGGAATTATGACGCGATGAGCGAGCTCATGTGGTGCGGGAGCCTGTCACATAACGGCATCACCGGGCTTGGCAGGAAAAAGGATTTTTCCGTGCATAAGCTGGGCCACGCGTTAAGCGCGAGGTATGGCTGCGCGCATGGCGCTTCCCTGACGTCGGTATGGGGCTCCTGGGCGGAGTACGTCTTTTCCGGGGATATCGGGCGCTTCGCCCACTACGGGAGGAAAGTCTGGGGGCTAGACGGCGACGGCGAAAGGACGGCTATGGAAGCCATCGGGCGCACGGTCGCTTACTTTAAGGAGATCGGGATGCCAACGTCCTTAGGGGAGCTGGGCGTCGGGGAGCCGGACGACGGGACTTTGCGGGAGCTTGCGCTAGACGCCACCATGGGAGGCGCCGTGGAGCTTTCCGTCATCCGCAAATTAAATACGGAAGACGTCTTTCGGATTTTCAAGGCCGCGGGAACGGCGCAAGGGTGAGATGGAAGGATAGGCGGGATAGGGAAGTCTTAGGGGATCGTGCCGCCTGCCTGGATGCGATTGCTTTGCTGATGTTGTCTTTAAAATTAAGACAATAATGGCAAAGCAATTTTTATTTTCAGATAATTAAAAGAAAATTATATAATAATCGAATAATCAGATAACTTCATGAAAATAATGGTTTACAAGCCCCGCGAAATAGTGTATAGTGTAGCGAGTGTGGGCGCCTGCGGCAGGCCGGGAATCCCGGCTGGTTACGGCAGGCCATCGGGAAGGAGGAAATGATGGAGGAGACGAGACAGAAAGCGGCAGGGATGTATGATCCCAGGTTTGAGCATGACAGCTGCGGCATCGGCGCTGTCGTGAACATCAAGGGGACTAAGACCCGCAAGACCGTGGAAGACGCGTTAAAGATTGTGGAGAACTTAAAGCACAGGGCGGGAAAAGACGCGGAGGGCAAGACCGGCGACGGCGTCGGGATCCTATTGCAGATTTCCCATAAATTTTTCAAGAAGGCCGCGCGGGCGTGCGGGATCACGTTAGGGGAGGAGAGGGACTACGGGATCGGCATGTTCTTCTTCCCCCAGGATGAGCTCAAGCGCAACCAGGCGAAGAAGATGTTCGAGGTCATCGTGGGGAAGGAAGGCATGGAATTCCTAGGCTGGCGCGAGGTCCCGATCAACCCGGACAAGCTGGGTCAGAAGGCGGTGGACTGCATGCCGTGCATCCTCCAGGGCTTCGTGAAGCGGCCAAAGAACGTGGCGAAGGGCCTGGATTTTGACCGGAGGCTTTATGTGGCGCGGCGCGTGTTCGAGCAATCCAACGACGACACGTACGTGGTGTCTTTCTCTAGCAGGACGATCGTCTACAAGGGCATGTTCTTAGTCGAGCAGCTGCGGCAGTTCTTCACGGACTTGCAGGACCCGGATTACGAATCGGCGATCGCGACCGTGCATTCCAGGTTTTCCACGAACACGAACCCGAGCTGGGAGCGCGCGCATCCGAACCGCTTCATCGTCCATAACGGCGAGATCAACACGATCCGGGGGAACGCGGACAAGATGCTTGCCAGGGAGGAGACGATGGAATCCGTCTACCTGAAGGGCGAGCTGCAGAAGGTGCTCCCGGTCATCAACGCGGAAGGGTCGGACTCCGCGATGCTGGACAATACGCTGGAGTTCCTGGTGATGAGCGGGATGGATCTGCCGTTAGCGGTCATGATCACGATTCCAGAGCCCTGGGCGAACAACCACCTGATGAGTCAGAAGAAAAAGGATTTCTACCAGTATTACGCGACGATGATGGAACCCTGGGACGGGCCCGCGTCCATCTTGTTCAGCGACGGGGATATCCTGGGCGCCGTCTTAGACAGGAACGGGCTGCGGCCGTCCCGCTACTACATCACGGACGATGACTACCTGGTGCTTTCCTCGGAAGTCGGGGTACTGGATATTGACCCCACAAGGATCGTGGCGAAGGAGAGGCTGCGCCCGGGGAAGATGCTCCTCGTGGATACCGTGCAGGGGAGGGTGATTGACGACGACGAGCTAAAGGAGAAATACGCCGGCAGGCAGCCCTACGGCGAATGGCTTGACCGGAATCTGATAAGCCTGGCGGACTTGAAGATCCCGAACCAGCGCGTCCCGCGTTACAGCAGGCTGGAACGCCAGAGGATGCAGAAGACGTTCGGCTATACCTATGAGTCCCTCAAGGAGGCGATCCTGCCGATGGCGAAAAACGGGGCGGAGAGCACGGCGGCCATGGGGATTGACACGCCGTTGGCGGCCCTAGCCGGCGACCAGCAGCCGCTGTTCAATTATTTCAAGCAGAAATTCGCGCAGGTCACGAACCCGCCGATTGACTCCATCCGCGAGGAGGTCGTGACGTCCACGAGCGTCTATATCGGGGAAGACGGCAACTTGCTAGAGGAGCGGGCGGACAATTGCAAGGTGCTAAAGATCAACAACCCCATCTTGACGAATACGGACATCATCAAGATCAAGTCCATGAAAGTGGAAGGGTTCAAGGTGGTGGAGATACCGATCATCTATTACAAGAACACCAGCTTAGAGAAGGCGATTGACCGGCTTTTCGTGGAGGCGGATCGCGCGTACCGCGACGGCGCGAACATCCTGATTTTGTCCGACAGGGGCGTGGACGAGAACCATGTGCCGATCCCGTCCCTCCTCGCGGTGTCGGCCCTGCAGCAGTATTTGATCAAGACGAAGAAACGGACGGCGCTCGCGGTAATCCTAGAATCCGGGGAGCCGCGCGAGGTTCATCATTTCGCGACGCTGCTAGGTTACGGCGCCTGCGCCATCAACCCGTATCTCGCGCAGGATACGGTCATCCAGCTGATCGACGAGCATATGCTAGACAAGGATTACTATGCGGCGATCGAGGATTATAACAAGGCGATTTTGCACGGGATCGTGAAGATTGCCGCTAAGATGGGCATCTCCACGATCCAGTCCTACCAGGGCGCCAAGATTTTTGAGGCAATCGGCATCAGCGAGGACGTCATAGAGAAGTATTTCACCGGGACGGTCAGCAGGATCGGCGGCATCACGCTAAAGGACATCGAGAACGACGTCAACGCGCTGCATTCTAGCGCCTATGACCCGCTTGGCTTAGAGACGGACCTGACCTTAGAGAGCCGCGGGCGCCATAAGATGCGCAGCGGCGCGGACAGCCATTTGTATACCCCGCTTACCATACATTTGCTGCAGGAGTCCACGAAGCGCGGCGATTACGCCCTGTTTAAGCAATATACGGCGGCCGCGGACGCGCAGGAGAGGGACGCGAACATCCGGGGGATGTTCGAGTTCGCCTATCCGAAGAAAGGCGTGCCCATAGAAGAGGTCGAGAGCGTGGATTCCATCGTGACGCGGTTCAAGACGGGCGCAATGTCTTACGGCTCGATTTCCCAGGAGGCGCACGAGACCCTTGCTATCGCCATGAATCGGCTGCACGGGAAGTCCAACAGCGGGGAGGGCGGCGAGAGCAAGGAGCGTCTGGACACGGCGGACGGCGAGATCAACCGTTGCTCCGCGATCAAGCAGGTGGCGTCCGGGCGGTTTGGCGTGACGAGCCGCTACCTCGTGAGCGCGAAGGAGATCCAGATCAAGATGGCGCAGGGGGCGAAGCCCGGGGAGGGCGGGCACCTGCCGGGGCAGAAGGTATACCCGTGGATTGCCGAGACCAGGCTGTCCACGCCGGGCGTGTCTTTGATTTCCCCGCCGCCCCACCACGATATCTATTCCATCGAGGACTTAGAGCAGCTGATCTATGACCTGAAGAACGCGAACCGCGACGCGCGGATCACGGTCAAGCTTGTTTCCGAGGCGGGCGTCGGGACGGTCGCCGCGGGCGTGGCGAAGGCGGGCGCGCAGGTGGTTTTGATTTCCGGCTATGACGGCGGGACCGGCGCCGCGCCGAGCAGCTCCATCCATAACGCGGGGCTCCCGTGGGAACTGGGGCTTTCCGAGACGCACCAGACCCTGATTCTGAACGGCTTGCGCAACAAGGTGAGGATTGAGACGGACGGGAAGCTCATGACCGGGCGCGACGTGGCGATCGCGGCGATGCTAGGCGCGGAGGAGTTTGGCTTCGCGACCGCGCCCTTAGTGACCTTAGGGTGCGTCATGATGCGCGTGTGCAACTTAGACACCTGCCCCGCGGGCGTCGCGACCCAGAATCCGGAGCTGCGCAAGCGTTTCGCGGGGAAGCCGGAATATGTCGTGAATTTCATGCGCTTCATCGCGCAGGAATTGCGGGAATACATGGCGAAATTAGGCGTCCGCACGGTGGATGAGCTCGTGGGGCGCAGCGACATGCTCCGTGTCCGAGGCGGGCTGACGGAGCGCGAGGAGGAATTGGACCTTTCCAGGATTTTGAACAACCCGTTCGCGGGCCCGAAGTCGAAAGTGATCTTTGACCCGAAGCAAATCTATGATTTCAAGCTGGAGAAGACGAAGGACGAGAAGATCCTCCTAAAGCAGCTTAAGCCCGCGCTAGAGAACGGGCAGAAACGCAGCATCGACGTGGAGGTCGGAAATACCGACCGGTCCTTCGGCACGATCTTCGGCTCGGAGATCACGAAGCGCTACCACGACGGCCTGGAAGAGGATACCTTCCTGGTAAAATGCACCGGAGCGGGCGGCCAAAGCTTCGGGGCTTTCATCCCGAGGGGGCTGACCTTAGAGCTGGTTGGCGACAGCAACGACTATTTCGGGAAAGGCCTTTCCGGCGGGAAATTGATCGTATATCCCCCGACCGGCGTGAAATACGAGCAGGACAAGAATATCATCATCGGGAACGTCGCGCTCTACGGGGCGACCAGCGGGAAGGCATTCATCAACGGCGTCGCGGGAGAGCGCTTCTGCGTCCGCAATTCCGGCGCGAGCGCGGTCGTGGAAGGCGTGGGCGACCACGGGTGCGAGTACATGACGGGAGGGCGCGTCGTCATCCTCGGGAAAACCGGGAAGAACTTCGCGGCGGGCATGAGCGGCGGCATCGCCTATGTCCTGGACGAGGACAACGACCTTTATACGCGAATCAACAAGGAGATGGTCTTCTCGGAGGAGATCTCGTCTAAGTATGACGTCATGGAGCTAAAGGACATGATCAAGGAGCACGTCGCCCTGACGAATTCCAGGAAAGGGAAGGAAGTCCTGGACAATTTCAGCGTTTATTTGCCGAAATTCAAAAAAATCGTGCCGTATGACTACAACCGCATGATGATGGCGATCGTGCAGATGGAAGAGAAGGGTCTAAGCTCGGAGCAGGCCCAGATTGAGGCGTTCTATGCCATCGCGAAGAATTAAATAGGAGGATGCGAAAATGGGAAAACCAACTGGATTCATGGATTATCGGAGGCAGACGGCGGAAGCGGCGCCGCCCAAAGAGCGCATCGGGAATTTCCGGGAATTCCATACTCCGCTTAGCAAGGAAGAGCAGCAGGAGCAGGGGGCGCGCTGCATGGCCTGCGGCGTCCCGTTCTGCCAATCCGGCATGGAAATCATGGGGATGGTGTCGGGATGCCCGCTGCACAATCTGGTGCCGGAATGGAATGACTTGATTTACACGGGGAACTGGGAGCAGGCCTATGGCAGGCTGATGAAGACCAATAATTTCCCGGAGTTCACGTCCAGGGTGTGCCCCGCGCTCTGCGAGGCGGCCTGCACCT